>JACQCJ010000035.1 GCA_016201685.1 Candidatus Peregrinibacteria bacterium
AATCTGCGCGGGGATGTAGGAGAAGACCAGGCCGGATGAGGTCATCATCGGCACTTTGACGAAGCGAAGCCCCTCGCGAAGGAGAACGAGCAATGCAGTGGAAAGGACAGTGCCGGGAATATTGCCCGGCCGCGCGGCGATCACGATGGTCAGCAGGAAAATGAACGTGGGAAACTGGTAGTCGTTGGGATGGAGCAAGTGGACGTAGGGAACGTAGAAGAGGTTATCGGTCCACGTCCCCGCGCCCACGAGCAGAAACGCCACCGCCAAAATCGCCGCTCGGTTGATGCCCAGAGCGCGGGCGTAGATGTCGTGTTCACCGAGCGCCGTCAGCTGTCTTCCCACCGAACTCCTGTCGATACGGACCATGAGAACGATCCACAGGAAGCTGACGAGTATGGTCGTGAGAATGAACACCGTTCCATCGGCGATGAGCGCGGGGCGCGGGACGTTGGGAATGCCGAGCGCGCCGCGGGTCACCGCCGTCCCATTGAGAATGATCGTGAGGATCGCAAGGTGCACCGCGATCGCCATCACGCCGAATGCGTCGCCGGGAAGCCGCAGGGCCAGCCAGGTGTAGAGGAGCGAGACGAGCGAGACGAGGACGAGGCCGATGAGGGCGGCCCAGAGATAATTCTGCCCCCACGAGAGCGGAACGAAGATCCCGTAGGCGGCCACGAGCGCGGCGCCGACGGGTCCCCAGTTCTGGACGCGCCCTCTGCCGAGCAGGAAGCTGTACGCAAGCGCGAGCGGAATCAGGTTCGCGATGGAGAAGAGGAGGTGCCAGACGAAGGTCATGGAGAAGATGGAACGGCGTGAAGGAGATTCCTCGTCATGCGGCGCGGGAAGCGCGGAGAAAGAGGCCCGTGGGCTTGAAGAGAAGGAAAATGATGATGAAGAGGAGCGGCACGGTGGCTTGGAATCCAGCCGGAACGTAGAACGCACCGAACCAGTGAACGCCGACCACCAGCTGTTCGAGGAGCGCGATGAGGTAGGCGCAGAGAATCGTGCCCCACACGTTTCCCATCCCCCCCGCCGTCACTGCCGCATACGCTTTGATCGTGAGCGGGAACGCGAGAATGGGAGAGAGATTCTGGTCAATGGCGATGAAGATCCCGCCACAAGCCGCCAATACTCCGCTCATGACGAGGATGAGACGATGGAGAGAGGGGGCATCCACACCCAAGCTCATGGCCGCCGTGTCTTGCTGCGCGACTGCGCGAATCCGCCTCCCGAAGGCCGTTGAATGCAACAGGAAGGCGAAGAGACAGAGAAGGACAAGAGTGGTGATGACCAAGAAGAGCTGCGGAACACCGATGATCATGCCGCCGAATTCCAGCGTGCGCCCCCATGCCAGCTGGATGCTCCGCGGGCGCTCCTCAAAGACCAAAAGAATGAGAGCATCGAGCATCATCCCCAGCGCAATGGTTGTAACGAGCGTCAAATGGGGGTGCCGTCGGTAGAACGGCTTCACGAAAACGTCGTAGGTCAGCAACGAGACGAGAGCTCCTGCACCGATACCTCCGAGGATGGTCACAAGCATCGGCAGATGCATGCCATCGAAGAGCCACCATGCGACGTACCCGCCGATGAGCACCGTCTGTCCGAGCGCGAGATTGAAGACGCGCAGGATGCCGTACACGAGCGACAATCCCGATGCGAGCAGTGCCGCGAGTGAACCCGCGATGAGGGCGTTGATGAGGAGCTGCATGGAAATAGAATACTGGAAGAACAGAGTACTGGAATACTGGGACAGTGAGCCCCAGTATTCCAGTATTCGAGTACTCCAATATTCCTACAAGGCTTTCTCGACTTTGATCGACGACGAGCTCTCGGTCATCGCCGACGATTCGATCGGAATCAGCTCCGCCTGCATGAGGACGCCCTTCTTGAACACTTTCATAGCGAAGGGAATGCCGAGGACATCGCCATTGCTGTCGAAGGAGAACGTCCCCGCAATCCCGTGATACGGCGGCATCGCGTAGAGCGCATCCTTGATTTTCGTTCCGTCCATGCCGACCTGCCCGATCGGCCGGAGAATCACGTTCGTCGCATCGTAGGAGAGAGCGGCAAAGAACATGCTCTGCTGGGCCTCGCCATACTTCCCGCGGAACGTGCGAACGAAGGCATCGGCCGGAGTGGAACCCGATCCCGTCGCACGGAGACTCGGGACGGAGAGCGCCTTCATGCCCTCAACGGCTTTGGTGGCGATTTTACCGAGGTTCGCGGAATCGGCGGTATCCGTGCCCACGATCTGCTGCTTCATGCCGAGCTCCCGCAGCTGCGTCACCATAGCCGCATCCGTTGCGTCCGATTGACCGTTGGCGAGGAAGACATCGAAGTCCGTTTTCTTCAGACGCGTCATCAAGCTGCGGTAGTCCTTCGTACCGGGATCGACGAGTTCATCGAAGACGATCGTGACGCCGGAGGGGAGATCCTTGGCCACCGAGCTGCGGATACCCTGACAGAAATCGGTGTTCTCGCTGATGATCGCGAGCTTCTTGAACGCGGCTTTTTTGAGGTAGGTACCCAAGGCCTTGCCCTTGAGACCGTCGCTGGGGTAATTGCGGAACACGTAATCCCCTGCATGAGTGATGTCCGGGCTGCTGCTGACGGGGGAAATGAGGACGACATGTGCAGCTTCGACGATGGGGGCGGCCGCCAGTGTCTCCGAACTACATTGCCCCCCGATGATGGCGACCACGTGATCAACGTTCACGAGCTTCTGCGCGGCGGATGCGGCATCGGAGCCGTTGCACCGGCCGTCTTCGGCAATCAGCTCCACCTGCTGCCCGTTGATGCCGCCGGCGGCATTCACTTCGTCGACCGCAATCTGCGCTCCGTGGAGGTTATCGTTCCCAAACGATGCCGCATCACCCGTGAGCGGGCCGATGTAGCCGATCTTGATG
>JACQCJ010000005.1 GCA_016201685.1 Candidatus Peregrinibacteria bacterium
GACTACGTCTTGTACGGCTTTTATGCGAATCCATTCGAGCGTTTTGTGATCAATGGTTCGACCGTCGGACTTCTTCATGAGTGGCTTGGGAAAAGCCACAACATGATACACATGTAGTCTAAGCTATGCAAGTATTAGTATCGGCATATTCTTGGCTCCAAGCTTTCTTTTTTGTGCTCTCAGGATCGTACGAATTTGGTCCGTCAAACCGTCCGCAAAATGCGCAACCCTTGCCGCAGTCATGGAAAGCTGAAGCCTCTGCTTCGCATCTCTCCCTTTTTCGTTTTGAAGATTTGCGGGCGATGTGAGGTGCGATACGAACGTCGAGAGGTCCTGTATTGTTCCACTCACTTGTTTCATAGATTGATTGTACGGAATAGCGGAAAGTATTCAAGTATGTTACAATGATGAGAAATCGGAAACAGTTCCTGCCTGTTCGCATTGAGCGTAGATTCCCTCTTGGTACGCACTCGTATGTCGCATGATCATCGTCTCAAAATCGGCGTCATGGGTTCCGCATCGGGGCCGCAGACGGAGGATCCGATCGCGCGGACGAAGGCGAGGGAGCTCGGGAGGCAGATCGCCAAGCGCGGGTACATTTTCATCAATGGCGCGTGTCCGGGGCTGCCCAACGATGCGCTGCTCGGCGCAAAGGAATTGGGCGGTTTCACCATCGGCGTCTCGCCGGCGTTCTCCGAGTACGAGCACATCAACGAGTATCTCTCGCCGCACGATCACGACATGATCCTCTACACGGGGATGGGATTCATGGAGCGCGATATCATCAACATCCGCTCGGCCGACGCCATCGTCCTCATCGGCGGCGGCATCGGCACGCTCAACGAGTTCACCATCGCCTACGACGAGGGCCGTCCCATTGGCGTCGTCACCAATTCCGGCGGCATCAGCAACTTCATCCCCCACATCGTCAAAGAACTCTGCCAGCGCGAACTCCCGCCGAACCTCGTGATGGACGATGATCCCGCGACTCTCCTCGATAAGCTCGAGCTCGTCGTCAAAGCCTTCCCGCTCCCCATTCGCGAAGATGGGAGGGTGAGGGATAAGAGGAAGGGACGCGGGTGAAGGAGTGTGTCAGCGGATCAGCGGTTCAGTGATTCAGTCATTTTCATCGTGCTGAACCGTTTTTTCTCAGGTCCTCTTTTCGCGTCCAGATGCTTTGGTCACCCACCGCACCGGCGTTCCCGCGAAGTCAAACGTCTCGCGCAGGCGATTCTCCAGGTAGCGCAATTGGCTCAGCTGCACCTGCTTGGGGTTCTTCACGAAGAGCACGAAGGTGGGCGGAATTTCATCCGCTTGGGTGATGTGCTTGGCGGTCTGCAACGCTCCCATCGGCTGGGAGTCCACGGAGTGGCCGAACCACCGATGCAGTTCTTTGGTCGCGATGCGACGCAAACGGTTCCTCTGGATCATCGCGAGTTGATCGAACATTTTCAAGAGTCCATCCTTAGTGACTGCCGATGCCCCGAGCACCGGCGCGAAGCGGCAGAAGGGCAAGGCCATCGTCACCTCTTTGTACTTGGCCTTCTTCGCATCGCTCTTCAGGAGATCGAATTTATTCAGGAGGATCAGGAGTCCTTTGCCCGCATCCGCCGCCATCCCCGCGATCCGCTTATCCTGATGGCTCACGGGCAGCGTGGCATCGAGCATCACGATCGCAACGTCGCACTCCTCGAGCGCGCGGAGCGTGCGCAGCATCGCGTAGTGCTCAATCCCTTCTTCCGTCTTCGCATGACGCTTGAGCCCGGCGGTATCCAGGAAGAGGAATGCCTGATCGTGGTATTGAATCGTCGTGTCCGTCGTGTCCCGCGTCGTTCCCGGAATGTCGCTCACGAGCCTTGGTGAGGTCTTCCTCTGCGGCTCGGACATCAGCGCGTTGATCAAGGAACTCTTGCCGACGTTGGGTTTGCCGATGACGGCGATGCGCGGAAGTTGACTGGTTTGTTGGTTGATTGATTCCTTGGATTTCTCGAAATGAAGCTTGTGCAGATTTTTGATGATCGTTTCTTCGAGTTCCGAAATCCCGAGTCCATGGAACGCGCTCACGACGATGATATCATCGGCGATGCCAAGCCGGTGGTATTCGTGCTTCAGAGGTTCGGCGGCTTCCGGATTATCGCACTTGGTGATCACGAGGAGGATCGGGACGTGGCGTTTCTTGTGCTTCCTCAAGATCGTGATGATCGCATGATCGCTGTTGGTCAATTCTTCTCTGCCGTTGATCGTGAAGAGGATCGCGTCCGCCGCCTCGAGCGCAAGGAGCGACTGCGCGTGCACGTCCTCTTCGAAATCCTTGTCATCAGTGCCACCCCGTCCTGAGCCTCGTCGAAGGGCTCCCATCCCACCCGTGTCCACGAGCAAATAATCCAGATCGTCCGTTTCCACTTTCCGCACGACATGGTCTCGCGTCGTCCCTGGCACCTCGCTCACGATCGCCATCCGCGTCCCGATCAGCCGGTTGAACAGCGTCGATTTGCCCGTGTTGGGGCGGCCGATGATCGTAACGAGTGGGAGGCGAGACATAGAAGAGAGGAGCACTATTTTCAGTTCTCGCCCTGAGCGACGAGTCCTTCGATGGCTCTCATGGTAAACGAAGCGAGGAGTCGAAGGGTGATCGCGACGAGAGGAAGATGGGCCATACTTGAATTGTATTCTCGTTTCACCGTTGGGTCAGTTCTTCTCGGGCACGTCGCTCACGATCGGCAATCAGGCTCGCTTCAGCGGTATGTTCGCATGCAGATCGCCAAGACTCAAACATTCTTGGGAATGGTTCGAGAGAAGCTGCGAGAGGATTGCCGAAACGTTTCGCCGGTTCTCCCAGCCGAGAAGTTCGATGCGCTGTTCTACGATCCCCGTGCCACTCTTATTGATCTGGACCCTCTGCCCCGCGATTTGTTCCGTTGCGGTCCTCGCAGGCAACGAGGGATGGTCAATCTTTTTCGTAGCGAAGAACCCCAAATGCACTTCTTCCTTTTGACGGCTGTCGTTCCGTACTGCAGCTTGCACGTTCAGGCTTCTGAAGGAATTGGCCAGTGTTTGCATATCAATGTCATTTGAAGGAATGTTCAAGAAGTCGCGTGCCCACGTCATTGCCATCGAGAGAATCCATAAGGGGGCCGTGGCAGTGCCGATGTCATGCTTTAAGGAGGTTGGTCGAAGGTAGGCGCCATTGACGGAGCTATCCGTATCCCCGATCTTTCCCAAGCCGCATATTTTCCGGATCAATGCTATTTCTTTGGCAAGGAGGTACAGAACTCGTATTATAGCCATCTGTCCTTGGAAATCCTGAAAAGTTACACCAATATCCCTCCAGCAGTCATCAAAATCCTTGCGCAGTTGCCCTGCGAGCGGGTCGCGCTCCTGCATGTCATCGTCGATGAGATTCCTGACGGTATCGGCTATTGGATCGCATACGCTTTTGAAAAGATTATTGGCCTCTATGGGACCGGCTCTGCTTATTGTCGAGAGAGCGGATACGAGAGGCAGCTCGATTTGATCCAGTGCTTTGATAAAGGTAATCATCAGTGTTCGACCGGGGAGTGATGATCGGAAGAATACCGTAGCTTTCTCGTTTCCTATTGTCATGCAAAATTGTCGAGCCTCTCACGTTGCCTGTTCGCAGGCCACTGAAAGGCATACACTGCACTCGATGAATTCCCCGTATAACCCATCCTCCGTCGAGCCCAAATGGCAGAAGAAGTGGGCCGAGGCGAAGGCGTACGAAATCGATTTGCAGAAGGCGAAGGATCCGTACTACTCACTCGTCATGTTCCCGTATCCCAGCGGCGATAAATTGCACGTGGGGCACTGGTACAACTTCGCGCCGGCGGATAGCTGGGCGCGGTACATGCGCATGAAGGGCAAGGACGTGTTCTCGCCGATGGGGTTCGACGCGTTCGGGCTGCCCGCGGAGAATTACGCCATCCAGACGGGCGTGCCGCCTGCCAAGTCCACCGCGAAGAACGTGAAAACGATGATCACGCAGCTCACGCGGATGGGTTGCATGTACGACTGGTCGAAGATGGTCAATACGAGCGATCCCGCGTACTACCGCTTCACGCAGTGGCTCTTCCTCCAGATGTACAAGCACGGCCTCGCCTACAAGAAGCTCGGGAACGTGAATTACTGTCCCAAGGACAAGACGGTGCTCGCCAACGAACAGGTGTGGGAGGGCAAGTGTGAGCGGTGCGGTTCGGATGTGGTCCAAAAGCCTCTCGAGCAGTGGTATTGGAAGATCACCGACTACGCGCAGGAACTTCTCGACGGTCTCGACCATCTCGACTGGCCCGAGAAGACCAAGATCATGCAGAGGAATTGGATCGGCAGAAAGGAAGGGATTGAAATTCATTACGATGTGCCCAATGCTCAGCGCGATCTCATTGGGCCAATGGATTGGTCCGTCAATGATCAAACGTTAGCTGGCGGTTTAAACCGCCGGCTAACGTACAACCGTCGGCTGACGGATGAATGGAAAAGGCGAATTCATTCGCCTCGTACGGTGCATCTCGTGTTCACGCCGCACAGCCGAGGGCCGGCGTTTCAAGAATCAAGCGAAGCCGCGCGCATTCTCCGTATCCTGGATGTGGTTGCAGAGAGGCATGACATTGCTCTCCATGAAGCATGTGCCATGCCGGACCATCTCCATCTCCTCGTTTCTTTTGAAACGGGAAGACATCTTGAGCGAGACATTGTGAAGAAACTGAAAGGTGCAAGTGCTTGCGAATTTCTCAAGGCGTTTCACGCAGATGTTGCCCACCTCTGGGGCGAGGGAATGCATTTTGAAGAAGTCTCCTCTCTTGATCAGTTGCAGACCACCATGCGGTACATCCAAGAGAATCCTGCAACAGCTTCCATTTCTGATGCCGGTCGGATCTTGTCTGTGCTTCCGCGACAAATCACCGTCTTCACGACGCGGCCGGACACAAACTTCGGAGCGACGTTTATCGTTCTTGCGCCGGAACATCCATTCGCCCAGGACGTTGCATCGGGCGCGCTTGCTTCCCAACAGCAACAAGAAGTGAAGACATACATTCATGCTGTATCCAAGAAGACCGAGCGCGAGCGTCAGTCCGAAGGTCGAAAGAAAACGGGCACGTTCACGGGCTACGTCGCCATGAATAATTTGAACGGCCGTGAGATGCCGATCTGGATTTCGGATTTCGTCCTCGCGGGCTTCGGCACGGGCGCCGTCGTGGGCGTGCCCGGACATGACATGCGTGATTTCGAGTTCGCGCAAGCGTTCCGACTCCCGATTCTTCGCGTAGTCGTTGGACCAAATGGCGACACCACGCAAATCGATCACGCGGAGCAAGTGCAGGAGGAGTCCGGGACGATGGTGAATTCGGAATTCCTCAATGGTCTTTCGATCTCGGACGCAACGCAGCGGATGATGGATCATCTCGAGAGCAAGAGGTGGGGCAAGAGGATCATCACCTACCGTCTCCGCGATTGGCTCCTCTCGCGTCAGCGCTACTGGGGGGCGCCGATCCCCATCGTCTACGATCCCGAAGGCAAGGCGCATCCCATCCCCGAGGAACATCTGCCGTGGATGCTGCCCACCGACGTCGCGTTCAAGCCGACGGGAGAATCGCCGCTCGTGGAGTCCAAAGAATTCAAGCAGAGAACCGAGAAAATCTTCGGCAAAGGCTGGCGGCCGGAGTATGACACCATGGATACATTCGTCTGTAGCAGTTTTTACTATCTGAGATATTTGGCAGCTCAAAGTGATTCTGAGAAATTGCGAAGTGCGAAGGGCGAATTGCGAATGGAAATGAAGAAAAAAAATCGCAAATCGCAAATCGCAAATCGCAATTTCTCCATTGTCGAACCAGCAATCGAGCACAAATGGCTCCCTGTTTCCATGTACATCGGCGGTCCCGAGCACGCCTGCATGCACCTCATCTACGCGCGGTTCGTGATGAAGGCGCTCGGGGATTTCGGCTTCGTGTCGCACGATGAACCGTTCCAGAAATTAGTTCATCAGGGACTCATCACGAACAAGGGGGCCAAGATGAGCAAGAGCAAGGGGAACGTCGTGAGCCCGGACGGCTTCGTCGAGCGTCACGGCTCCGACGTCTTCCGCATGTACCTGATGTTCATGGGGCCGTTCACCGAAGGAGGGGATTGGAGCGACACCGGCATCAAGGGTATCGACCGCTTCGTCCAACGCGTGTGGAATGTTTTGACGACGAAGACGAAGAAAGCCGGAGGGAAAGGAAAAAAGAAGAGCACAAATACTGCTCGGGAGGATGCATCAATCGTCACACCGCTCCACAGGACCATCCAGCGCGTCACGGAGAGTTTGGAACGTCTGCACTTCAATACCGCGATCAGCGCGCTCATGGAATTCCTGAACCTGCTCGAGAGGCAGGAAGACGTTTCTATGGAGACTGCCCAAACGTTCGCTCGGCTTCTCGGTCCTCTCGCACCGCATCTGGCCGAGGAACTCTGGGAAGCCCTGGGTGGTGAGGGATTCGTGATCGACCAGCGTTGGCCGACCTTCAATCCCTCACTCACCAAATCGGAAACGATGACGATCGTCGTGCAAGTGAACGGCAAAGTCCGCGCGAGCATGGAGCTACCGGTCGGGACAAGCGAGAAGGAGATCCTCGCGCGCGCGAAGGAGCAGGAGAACGTGAAGAGGTATCTGGAGGGGAAGACGATCAGGAAGGAAATTTATGTTGAAGGGAGATTGGTGAGTTTGGTGATTTGATTCTCGAGCTCCTTGCGGCTTCCATTCGAGAATGGTGGTTACTCTGCTTGTTTTCTTGTTATTGTCAAAATGGGGATGATTCGTTAGAATACAGCGGATGAATGAGCTGATTGACTCACCAGCTGATGCTGCGAGCAGTGTTGTCTTTGCACTTCTCCCTTCTCGTGAAGGCAACGAGTTTGGCCTCGATCAGAACATTGGTGCTATCTTTGAACACAGCGAGGCAAGGTTGAGAGCATACCGAGAGGCCCTTCAAGCACAGGTCGGCGACGTCTGTTGTCTGGATTGCAGAACTCTCGATGTAGGTAAAATGACTGTCCGAGATCTTATCCGCAGCATAGCTACGAATCTCCCCGTCGACTCGCAGGGTTCCATTCAGAGCGAGTAATGTTTCACTAATGCATCGCTCTCATCTCTTCGATTCATTCGACAGGCTCAGACTTTTCGATCGCTACTCGGCTTTCACGGATGTCAAACTTCTCAAGGACTTCAGCGAGCGGCCGCTCAGGAAAAGTCTCCGCGTGAATACACTCAAGACCTCGGTCGACGAATTCAAACAATGGGCGCAGAAGAGGGGATGGATGCTGAGTCCTGTTCCGTGGTGCGAGGAAGGTTTTTTCATCGACAGGGAAAATCGCGATGAGGCGCTGGGGAAAGATTTGCTTCACCTGCTCGGGCACACGTACATGCAGGAGGCCGCGAGCATGCTGCCAGTTTCGCTCCTCGATCCGCAGCCGGGCGAGGCGGTGCTCGACATGAGCGCGGCGCCAGGGAGCAAGACGACGCAGATTGCCGCCAGAATGTGTCCTCCACCCCCGACCCCTCCTCCGGAGGAGGAGGGGAGAATGTCCAAAAACCAAGGTCAATGTTCCAACTTCAGACAATGTTCTCAGGGCGTCATTGTTGCGAATGACGTTCAGGAAAAGCGCTTGTGGACGCTCAAAAATGCACTTCATCGCTGCGGAGTCATCAACGCGATCGTCACGCGCAAGGTGGGCCAGTGGTTCGCCAAGCACATGACCGAGCGCTTCGATCGGGTGCTGTGCGATGCGCCGTGCACCGCCCAAGGAACCTCGCGCAAAGATTCTGATGCGCTCCTCTGCTGCTCGGCGGAGAACATCGGGAAAATGGCAAAACTCCAGCGCGAGCTCCTCGAGTCCGCCATTCATGCGGCCAAGGTCGGCGGGACGATCGTCTACTCCACGTGCACGCTCACGCCCGAGGAGAATGAGGAAGTCGTTCTGTCTCTGCTGAAGAAATTTCCGGAGCAGGTGGAAGTGGTTGATCCGCGGGAGAAATGGACAATTGATAATGGACAATGGACAATGAAGGCTATTGAAGATTCACACGTGGTACAAAAATTTCTTCATTCTACAAACAAACAAAATTATCAATTATCAATTTTCAATTATCCATTCCTCCGTCTCTGGCCCCACACCTTCGACACCGAAGGCTTCTTCTGCGCCGTTCTGCGGAAGAACAAGCCGACTCGACCCGTGGAGCGTTTCGACTTCGTCCGATTCCAGGAAGATGAAGTGCCCGTCGCGCGCTCCAGGGAACTCACCGCCAACCTCGAACGGCAATATGGAACATCGTTCATGAGAGAAGGCGAGCGGCTCTTCCAGCGCAAGGATCAACTTCTCCTCTCGACGCAGTCCGTGGCGCAGTTCGGGCAGACGACTTCAAATTATTCGCTCGGCCTTCCCTTTGCCCGAAGACTCGACGGAGATCGGCTCCGGCTCGATCACGAGATCGCGGCACTGCGAGGCATGGATGCGACGAAGAATTTTTATTCGCTGTCGGATTCCGATCTCGATCTCCTCCTGGATGGCAAAGACGCGGCTTGCGATTCTTCTCTTCGAGGTGACATCATTCTCCGCTACGAGCATCTCGCCGTCGGCATCGGACTCGCGAAGGAAGGCAAGCTCAAGAACAGGCTGCCGCGCTGGGTGGTGGTGAAGTCGTGATGACCCGCGCTTCTCATCAATCAATGCTCTTGAAGCGCCACAGGGGAACGCCGGGCGGTAACGCACTACTGTAAAATGCTTCCGGACCAATACTCTCCAGGAGTCTTTTCAACGCTCGTCGGCGGACATGGGTGTAATACGACTCACAGCGCGCATCCCGGACGAGATCCCATATTTCATTGAGGGAATCCGTCTCCTTGAGTGCGTCTTTCACTTCTTCTCTTTCCAGCAGATTGACGTCTTTTTTTGCAGCGAGATACTCGCGGTACGCTCTGTTGAATTTCTGTACTCCTTGCACGATTTCCCTGTTCGGGAATCGATAGGCATCTTCAACCGGCGGCGCGCCGCAAAATTCCTTGAAGCGTGAGCGAAGAGCGGCAAGATCAAGAGAGAAGTCCTCCGGCTTCCCGAAGAAGCAGCGTGTTTCGCGTGTATCCATGATCTGCAACTCGATCGCCTGCTTCAAGATTTCGTTTTGAACGAACGGGATGATTTGTTGTAATTCCTGCGCGGAAGGAGTGATCGTCCCTTTCAAGAGCGCGAGAGCGAGGTGTTTCTCATGCGAGGATCCGACGATGATGTTTGTTGGCAGCACATCCCAGCGCGGGTGTCGATGATCGTCGCAGACGTCGTTCGTCGCTGTCATCATGCAGTGATCCTTCGCCTCCTCCCGAAGCATGTCAAACGCGCAGACCCGACCCTCCCATGGACGCCATTGCAGAGATCAAAGGTCGGCTTCTGCCGGGTGATCTTCATGTCTGCACCTGTCTCGCACGGGAGGGACCGCCCTCCGAAGTCCGCCCGAGGCGGACGAATAAGGGAAAACTCAAGAACAGGCTGCCGCGGTGGGTGGGGGTGAAGTCGTGAATGCCTTCTGTGGCCTCGGTCTGTTGCTGCTGGTAGCATGCCACGCTATGCCGCTTGGCTTTTCGCCATTTGTGGATCACATCCCCGGGCGACCTGTGCATAACAAGGAACTCCCCTACGGAGATATCGAGAGACGGACGGGCGTTCACTCCCGCGCCATCGCCAATCCCGATGAAACCGTCGAGGAGGTTGCAGTGGCAACAGGTTGGCAGCTACTTCGTTCCCTGGGTATCAAAGGAAAGGATTGTGGCGGCATGATTCTGTCGTCGTGTTCGACCATAGATGTCGACGATACCGCGCGACAGGTTGCAACCAGGCTCGGCATCCCGAAAAGTACTGCGTTTGGCGTATACTTCTGCTGCAGCGGTTTTCCTGCTGCCGTGGAACGAGCGCTTCCTCTTGCTGCAAGCACGCAGCGACCCATCGTCATCGTACTGGCCGAGGTGCTCAGTAAAATCGTGAACTGGGCAGACCAGAGCACGGCAATTCTCTTCGGCGATCGCGGCGCGGCGACGCTCCTGGATCCCAACGGAATATCGCCGGTTCTTGACGCCTATGCCGAGGGATTCGACGATGAGAAGGAACTCGCTCAACTGCGCACGATGGATGCCGTTGATGAACAAGGGCGATCGTGCAGGCGATCATGCATTCAGATGAATGGCCACGAGCTTTTCAGGATTGCCCCCGCTGAGATGGTCAAGGTGATGGAAGAACGCTGTGAAATGCTGGGAATGAGTCGGAATGACATCCGGATGATTGTGCACCATCAGGCAAATGCGCGATTCATTCAGATGATGGAAAAGCGCATGCGATCGAATGGCTGGGATGTCGACAACATTCGCATCGTTAATGAAATCGCGAATATGGGCAACGTTGCATCATGCTCGATCCCGGCGGCGCTCGCTCACGTGCAAGACCAAATTCCCGTAGGGACGCTCGTCTCCTGTCCCACCGTCGGTGCCGGTCCGGGTTTCAAGAAGGGGATGTTGAGCAGGGGACACGTACTCTTTGCAATGGGATCCTCGTAAACGAAAGAACATCATCGTCGACAAGTGCCTCACCGTTCGATCCATTGGAATCGCCACAGGGGCAGGGCTGGTGGCATCGTGCCGGCGTAGTACGCTTCGTCGCCCAGGAGCTCTCGGAGCTTCTTCAACGTGCGTCTATAAAAAGGGATGGAAAAACCTGTACACTGTAGACTGTGTGCGAGATTCCATATCTTGTGCAGACCGTCCGTCTCTTTCAGAGCATCTTGTATATCGTTGAGTTTAGCGAGGTTCAGGAGGGTGAGGTGAGCAATACGGCCACGATAGATTCGGTTGAGGCCCATGAGTCGCTCGCATGTTTTCTTGTCGGGAAACCGCACGATATCCTCGATCGGAGGAGCGTTGGCCAGCTCCCTGTAGCGATCACGAAGTTCCCGGAGATCCGAGACGAATGTCTCCGGACTCATGAGCATTGTTTTGTCTTTCCGCGGTTCCCCGTCGAGGATCTGCATGACAATAGCCTTCTTCCGGATCGCGTCCCGTACGAGCCAGAACATGCGTTCAGTTGGTTCGATGAGGGCAATTCCTGTCCCGTTAACAGTTGCCCAGCAAGCTGTGCATCGGCGGAAAGAGACACGGCGGCCGGGCGGGAGTTGGGGAGCCTCTCATGGATGCGGAGTGCAGTGGCTTCGGAGTTGTGCATGGAGCGAGGGTCGTTGTTGCCGATGCTTCGCGCAATCTGTCAATATGTCAATACGCATCGGCCCATCGTGACCGCAAACGCACCTCAAAGCAGAAAAACCGTGATTGCCCGCGGTGAAGAGCAATCAGTTCATTTCCAAGAATTCGGTGTTTCTTTCACGTTGAAGCGCTTCAGCGGCGCAGGCAATGGAAAATCTTTCGCGTAGTACGCCTTTTGCCCGATCAATTCCATGAGCTTCTTCAACCTCAGGCGACGGAAAATCACGCCATTGTGCTCGTCACGCGCATCGAACATGGCGCTCCAGATGCTCTGGAGATCTTGCGTCTCTTCCACAGCTTCGCCCAATTCCCGTACGGCGTTCGAGTGTCGCTCGGAACGCAATTGCCTGATGAGAAAATTCCGATATGTCCTGTTGAAGCAAAGAGCATCGCGGATGATCGTCAGTTCCGGCAGCAGGCTGGCGTCTGCCAAGGGTGGCGCATGGAGAAGTTCTTGGTAACGGGATCGAAGCTCCTTGAGGTCCGCGTCGAATGAATCGCGTTGCTCAAACATGGCACTGTCTCCGCGTTCATCGAGGAGTTCAAGACGTGTTGCCACGCTCTTGAGGGCAGGGGCTACCGTCGAGAAGAGGCGTTGCAGCTCATGCCTTGCAGGCAAAGTCTGTATTCTCAGCAGGTGAACGGCCATCCCTTCTCCTTCTTTCTCAAAACGAGTGACGAGTGTCGAGCATGTTGACAGCCTCTCGTGGAGAGGAAAATCGGAGGCGGCTTCGGATGCAAAAAGCATGGAGAGGAAGATCGTTGCTGCGATACTTCGCGCAAATCATCGATGTATACTCGTTTCACTAAGTAATCCCACAAAATCTGGACAATCAGCAAACTCTCCAAAGCATGCCTCCGTAGCTTTCATACGTCTTCTTGAGGAAAATGGAGAACAACGGATGTGGAGAGAAAATTGAGAAAATGAAAAGCTGAAGTCTGGTTTTCTGTTTCCTCCTACGAGGGCTCTGTGCTTTCTCTTCCGCGGAGTATACTTGCTCACCCATGGACGCCGTCTCCGATATCAAGGCCCGCCTCTCGATCGAGCAAGTGGTCGCTCAGTACTGCCAGCTCCAGAAGAAAGGGAGGAACTTCGTCGCACTCTGCCCGTTCCACAAGGATACGCACCCGAGCTTCCTCGTCTCGCCGGACAAAGGCATCGCGTACTGCTTCGCGTGCCAGACGGGCGGGGACATCTTCAGCGTCTACCAGAAAATCGAGGGCGTGGACTTTCGGACTGCACTCAAGGATCTGGCCGATAAAGCCGGCGTCACGTTGCCCGAGTACTCGGCTTCCACGGCGATCAAGAAGGATGAAAAGGACCGTATTCGCGAGTGCCTGCATGCCGCGCTCCAGTTCTACCGCGAGCAACTCACGACGTCCACACTCGCGCAGGACTATCTCCAGAAGAGGGGTGTGCCCGCGTCGCAAATCGAGGAGTTCGAGCTCGGCTATGCGCCGGATTCCTTCGCTGCGACGTACGAGCACTTGCTCAAGAGAGGCTTCAGCCGCAAGGAAATTCTGGCGGCGGGTCTCGGAATCCAGCGCGAGCTGCAGGATGAACGGATTTACGATCGCTTCCGCAATCGTCTGATGTTTCCCATCCACGACGCGCAGGGCGGACTCATCGCGTTCGGGGGCCGCACGCTCGGGGATGACGATGCCAAGTACGTCAATTCCTCGGAAGGAATTCTCTACCACAAATCGAACGTCCTCTACGGCCTCCATCGCGCGAAGGAGGCGATGCGCGACGGGAAGCGGGCGGTGCTCGTGGAGGGATATTTCGACCTGCTCGCCTGCCATAGGATCGGCGTCCCGCACGTTGTCGCCACCAGCGGCACGGCGCTCACGCAGCAGCACGTGAAGCTCCTCAGGCGCTACTGTGAATCGGTTTGCCTCTGCCTCGATCAAGACGTCGCGGGACAGGATGCCGCCGAACGCGCCTTCGTGCTCCTCTCGAAAGAAGCGCTGCACGTGGAGGCTGCCGTGCTGCCGACGAAAGATCCCGCGGATGCGGTCCAAGCGGATCCCGCCATGCTCAAGCGGATCCTCGGGAACGGCACCCCCTATCTGGATCTCGTCCTCGAACGTCTCCGTGGATCCTCTCTCTCGTCGGCCGCACTCAAACGTCAGGCAATCGAGCGCGTCTTGCTCCTCCTCCAAGCGCTTCCTCTCGCGGTGGAACGCGAGGAGTACCTCGGCAAAGCATCTGCCGTATTCGGCACGAGCGAGGGTGCGCTCAAGGAGGATCTCTACCAACTGCATTCACGCGAACGTCGTCCTTTTCCTGACCGGGTTGCGGAGGAACCGTCGAAACATGAAGCTTTTTCCAAAGTCGAAATTGCGCTCGCACTGTTCCTTCTCTACCCGCATCTCCGCTCGCTCCTCATTGAACTCATTCCACCGGAGGAAGGAATGGCGGCCGCGCTCTACGCGGCGATCAAGTCCGCATCCGATTCGGCGCCCCTCATGATCGATCTTCTCAATCTTCCTCTCGAGCATCGCGAGCGCGCGTCCATCCTCCACCTCTACGCCGAAGATCACGGATTCGCCGACTGGTCGGAATCGCTCGCGATCCGGGAGATTCGCAGGAACTGCGGGAGCGCCAATCGCGAACAGCTGCGCCGCAAGCAGCAGGAAATCACCGGAAAACTGCTCGCCGCGCGCGTCGAAGGACGCAAAGATGAGGAGGCGATTCTCGCGATCCAGTACCAGGAAGTACTGAAGTTGGGAAAGATGGCGGGATAGGAATTGAAAATTGATAATTATGGCAGTTTTCGTGTAGCTCGTCTCTTTTTGATTTTCAAACAAATCGACAAGCATTCTGATATTCGTCGGAATTTTCAATTATCCATTATCAATTTTCAATTCTCGCCCGTATTCTCTTCCTCTCGCTTTGATTCTTCTGTATTCTCTCTACACTTGGGCGAGTTTTGCCCTTGCTTTATACTGATTTGACCATGGCATCGCACCCACGCAAGTTCATTTCACAACCGACGGACGACGAACTCAAGCGCTTCCCGGAGAAGGTGAAACATCTCATCAAGAAGGGCCGCGAACAGCGCTACGTCACCCACCAGGAGATCATTTCCGCCGTGCCGAATGCCGAGGAAAACGTCGATCTGCTCGACGAGATCTACACGCTCTTCGTGGATCTTGGCATCCAGGTGATCGATGTGAAGGACGCGCTCATCTGGGAGAAGAAGGGCCGCGCCTCCACCCTCGAAGTTCCCGAGCCGACCGAGGATCTCACCGAAGTGGTCGCCGGCGACGATACGGGCGACGGTGATGACGAATCGGAGAGCAGTGACGATGAGAAGGAAAAGGTGGAGGTGATGGGGGATGACGTGGACGATGCGGCCATGAAGATGATCGCGATGGCGGGCATCGCCGTGGACAGCGACAAAGATTTGAGCGATGAGGAGCGCAAGAAGCGCCGCAAGGAGCGCGAGATCGATCTGCTCGAAATCAGCAACGATTCCGTGCGCATGTACCTCTCGGAAATCGGCCGCGTGCCGCTCATCGATGGGCGCAAGGAAGTGGAGCTCGCGCGGCGGATCCGCAAGGGCGACGCTTCCGCCAAGCAGCAGCTCGCGGAGGCAAACCTCCGCCTCGTGGTCTCGATCGCCAAGAAGTACATCGGCCGCGGGCTCTCCTTCCTCGATCTTATTCAAGAAGGCAACATCGGCCTCTTCCGTGCCGTCGAAAAATTCGACCCCGAACGCGGTTTCAAATTCTCCACGTACGCCACGTGGTGGATCCGCCAGGCCATCACGCGCGCCATCGCCGACCAAGCCCGCACGATTCGCATCCCCGTCCACATGGTCGAGACGATCAATAAATTGACCCACACGCAGCGCCGCCTCGTCCAGGAGCTCGGCCGCGAGCCGACGCTCGAGGAGCTCTCCGTTGAGATGGAGATGGACATCAAGAAGGTGGCGCACATCCAGAAGATCAGCCAGGACATCATCTCGCTCGAATCGCCCGTCGGCTCAGAAGAGGACAGCAAGCTCGGGGACTTCATCGAGGATGAAGAGGCCGTCAATCCGTTCGAGGCGACCAATCGCCAGCTCCGCAAAGAGAACGTCCACGCGATGCTCGAGTTCCTCACCCCGCGCGAGCGCAAGATCATCGAGATGCGGTTCGGCCTCAAGGACGGCATCGGCCACACGCTTGAGGAGGTGGGCAAGGAGTTCGGCGTCACCCGCGAGCGCATCCGCCAGATCGAGGCGAAGGTGCTCCAGAAGATGCGCGACCATCCGCGCTCCCTCACCATCCGCGAGCACGGCGGCGCCCCCAAGCGCATCGGTTTCTCGCAAGTCCACTCCTTCAAAGCCGATAACGAGTGCCCCGTCTGCCACATGGGGAACCTCGTCGAGATCGTCAAAGACGGCGAGAAGATCCAGAAGTGCGATCACTGCGCGAAGGAATTTCGAGAATAACATGCGTGGGATTTTTTCTTGCTCGAGCATCCTGAGCCGCGCCGAAGGGTGCGATCATTGAACGTAGGAATTCAGAGAATAATGATGAATCTGAACGCTGGACGCGGCGCCCGCAGGCGGACTAGACTGCAGTCATGACCATTCGCCTTCACAAGCACATTGTCGCCGATCCGGATATCTGCCACGGAAAGCCGGTTTTTAAAGGCACGCGCGTCATGGTGTGGCAGGTTCTGGAGATGCTCGCCGCTGGTGATTCGCCGGCGGACATTCGCAAGGCTTTCCCCACGCTCACCGCCCCCCATATCCGCGCCGCACTCGAGTATGCGAGTTCCATCACCCGCCAGGATTATGTCGTCATCAACACCCGTCATCCGGTTCCTGCTTGATGAGAACGTGCGAGCCGATGTGGACAGATTTTTTGCGGGGCGGAAAATCGACGCAAAGCGACTGTCCAAAAGATCGACCGATGCGCTCATCGCCGCTGTTTCGCGTAAGGAGCGCCGCATCGTCATAACGAATGACGAGGATTTTGCGTTGCTTTCGTCAAAGCAAGTGCACGGCGTCATCTGGCTGCGCATTCCACAGAGCGATGGAGCAAGTTTGCTCAAGGCACTGGAACACCTCCTTGTAGAATGTCGCAACTTCAAAGGATTGCGCATCGAACTTTCCGCGGAACATTGGCGATATTTTCCTCTCAATACGCAGTGAAGACACTGATCGAATTTCAAGAATCGCCGAAGGGTGCGACCATTGCGCGAAGGAATTCAGGGAGTGATTTTCCAAACGTCACTCTCCGCCTCTGATGATTTTGGCCAATTTGCCTATTGGCGAAGATTCCATTCCTTCAAAGAGTCTTTTTCCAAAGACATCAGCAATTTCTTCCATGTTAACGCTCGTCTTTGGTTTGAGATGCTTCGTCATTTCTTCCAGCCATTCATCGTAGCTCGAAGCGTTTTTCGTTGAGAAATTGATATGTCGATGCAGATGTTCATACATGTCTTGAATGGCCATGGCGCCGTTCAAATCCGAGCATTTGTCTTTTGCTACGAATGCAATTCCCTGTTGTCCGAGTGCATGTTGGATCATGAGCAAAGCGCGGAGGGATTTTCCTTCGCTCAACCGCCGTCCTTCGGTTAAAGATTTTTCCCGCACAGCCGAGAGTTGCTTTCCGACATCCAAGAATTCAGACTCATTTGCGGCCATCGTCGTAAAAATCTTGATGCGCTTCATCAGCTCGTCGAGAATCTCTATACCTGTCGGGTAGACATTCTCGTCGAGCATCGCACGGACAGTGAGACCTGCTTTCGTCTTCACGCTGCCAATGAGCTGCACAACCATGCCTCGACTGATGAGGGGGCGTCCGCGCCAGTTCGCCGTGATGTGACAGAAGAGCCGATGTTCGATCTTGTTCCATTTGCTCGTACCGGGAGGAAAGTGACAGATATGGAGCGTGAGTCCGGTTTCTTCCGCCAGCTTCTGAAGTTCCACTTTCCAAAGGCGCGATCGGTTGGCGTTGCTCCCGCCACTGTCTGCGGTGATGAGGAGTTCCCTGGCTTTCGGGTAGCGGTCCTTCCCCATATACAGCCACCATCGACGGATGCTCTCCACTGCAAAGGCAGCAGTATTGTGGTCAATGCCGACATTCACCCATCCTTCATTGCGTTTGAAATCGTAGATGCCGTAGGGCGTGACTTTGCCGAGTTCCTCATCCGGGAAATCGTGCGTGTTTACCTTTGTCGGTTTCCCTTTCGGATGCCATTCCTTTCCTCCGTTCTTGTAATTTCCGATGAGTTCTCGCTTCTTCGCATCCACGGAGACTACGGGCTGGCCACGCCTCAGGGAGTCTGTCGCTGCGTCATTGATGTGAGAGAACTGCGCATCACGGTCCTGATGTTTCTTGCCTTCATTAGCCTTCCTGTTGCCCTGCATGCTGTAGTGGAACGATTGTAGCAGCGTCCAGACGGTCTGCGTCGAAATTGTGTGCCCCTTTGCCTGAAGAGCTTCCGTGAGTTTCGTTGTGCTCTTCGACGACCAACAGAGCAAGGACTCCGGATCGCCGCGCGTGTGAGGGGCAATGAGGGAACGGAGATCTTTCAGAATGGTGGGATCGGTTTGAGATACCGTCTTCCTGCCACCTCCGGTGCGGCGGATGCGGCTGGCATGTGCCTTTCGTCTTCGCGCGGTCTGCGTCTCTGCGAGTCCGACGTAGATCGTTGTGCGCGAAAGGCCGGTTGCCAGAGCGGTATCGGTCACCCCATATCTTCCCAGTGCACGAGCCTCCGTCCCCGCCCAACAGCGCAACGAACGTTCATTCAAATGTGTGAAAACTGCGGCAAACTTTTTGCGTAACACAGCTACCCTTTCGGTTCGTGTCACAGGCACCTTGACAGTGAAGCAGATTTCACAAGTCTGTTCAAGTTAATTTTTTAGGACTCCT
>JACQCJ010000024.1 GCA_016201685.1 Candidatus Peregrinibacteria bacterium
TGAAGCGAAAAGTCATTCGTTCGAAGCAAGCCTTCGTCGCTCAAATCCGTTCACATCTTCATTCACTCCAGAAAGACATTTCGGCTGTCCTCTGCTTCTTCCAGCATCCGGATGTGGCCTATGTCATGAGAAAGTGAGTACCAACGGAAGAAATACCACGTGACGAACAAATGCGTCGAGCGAAAGCATACATGGAAACCTATGAAGGATTGTGGGGCGAAGTCAATCTCGATGATCTGGCGGACACTCTGGTCTTTTCCGGTATTGCCTTCTCAAGGCAGAAGGTACATATGCTCTCAGACGATTGCCGGCTCTGGAAAAATTTTCCAGGACTGTCCGTCGATGCTCTTCAGAAAATAGAAGAGAATCACGTGGTTCCTATCGACGAGAAAGCTCTAAAAGAGATCGAAAACGGCGTGTGGCACTCCTTGTTTATACAATCATTGAGGCAAGGGCAATGAACTTGGGTCACCGCAGATATTTTGCCTTGTTCGCATTCTGCTCATCATTCGTGATCGCATAGTGAATTACACCGTTCGCATCATGGAGATAATAGAAGTATGGACTCTCTTTGGGATGGAGCGCGGCCTGGATGCTCGCGAGTCCGGGATTCGAAATGGGAGTGGGAGGGAGATCTTTGAATTTTCGCAGATTGTAGGGCGAATCGATGGCGAGATCGCTCTCGGTGAGCGCATCGGCGGGCTTGCCGATTGCGTAGCGAATGGAGGCATCCGCGCCCAGGCCCATCTTCGCATCGAGGCGCTTCCAGAGGATGCCCGCGACGATCGGACGTTCCTCCTCGGTCTTCGTCTCCTTCTCGATGAGCGAGGCCATGGTGACGATCTGATCCAGGGAATGATGCGACGAGGCGATGTTCGTCTTCAGACCATCGACGACGCGCTTCTGGAACGTCGAGAGCAATCGCTCGAGGAAGGATTGCGGGGTCAGCGTATCTTGGACGACGAAGTAGGTATCGGGGAAAAGATAACCCTCAAGTCTGTTTCCCGGCGACTTCACATTCGACTGAGGCAAGAACGCGAATGAAGAGAAATCGCACGATTGCGCGCACGCGAGGAGTTTGCCGGATTTCACGAGACCTTTGCCGGCGAGCAAACCGTCGATCTCCTTGACGGTGAAACCTTCCGGAATGGTGACGACCGCCGCCTCGGAATAGCCGCGAACGAGCGCCTGTGCGATCTCCGGCGCGCTCATGGACGGACGCAGGTAGAACGTCCCGGCTTTGAGCGAACCTTGGAGATGATGGAGACGTGCGTAGAGATCGAACACGCTGATCGAGCGAATGAGCGACTTGCCACGGAGAATCGTTCCGATCCCCTGCACGGACGATCCGGTGGGAATGGAGACGAGGATGCCTGTCTGATCACGGGCATTCACCGGACGCAATTCGAACTGATACCAAACGACTCCGATGAGCGTCAATGCGAGCAGACCGATGATGAGACGTGGGAGGCGACGCATGGGGGACGAGTATATGGTATATGGTATCGAGTATTTTGTATGGGTCCGATATCTATCACACTGAAATACCACATACCACATACGAAATACCATATACGTCTCAGGTCTTCTGCAATGGACTCGTTCATAAGTGAAATCATGCATTTGGTCCGAGCCCCATCTCGCTCATCACGCCCTGCATCTTTTGCGAGGAGACGACCTGCGCCTTCTTGAGTGCGCGATTGAGCGCATCGATTAACAACGCAGGGATACTTCCCTGCGGAACCTCCGGAGCAATGGTGACGCTGATCACTTCCAGAGGAGAGTCACGAGAAAGAGTGGCACGTTCACGAGTCCTACAAAACCCTCTTTGCTGAGAACATCTCTGATATGCTCTCCAAGGTGATTTTATCACAGTGAAATGCTATTGACAGTTGTCAACATTACCCTAATACTGCACCGGCTTTCCCCATTTTTCTTCTATGCAGACTCTCCGAAAGCATGTCGTTTCTCTCGCAGGGCTCTTTTTGATCGCTGTGAGCATTTTTCTGAGCGGCGGCGGCGTCACCTTCGCCGCGACACCCGATATCACCATCGATAACGGCGATCCCGGGTTTTCGACCCAAGGGCTTGGCTGGTCCGCGGGAGGCGGTGGAGGATATCACAATAATTACCTCATGCATGGTCCTCTTCTCAAAGGTCTTCCCGCTCAAAAGGCGGTGTGGGAATTCCGAGGTTTGCCCGATGGAATCTATCGCATATGGGTTTCCTGGAAAGGAGTGCCGAGTGCCTCGACGAAAGCATTGTTCTCTGCCTTCGATGGTGCGGTATCTGCTGGGAGCTTCACCATCGATGAAACTCAGGATCCTCCCCAAGCCCTGAACATCCAACGCTGGGCTATCGCGCTGCCGAGCGTGCAGGTGCATAGCGGGACCTTTCGTGTCGAGCTGCCAGCCATGGAGAAAGGTATGGTGATCGCCGATGCGATCAAGGTGATCCGCATTCCCGCGGCAGCGAACATCGTGCTTCTCAACGTGAAATCCAAGACCAAAACAACCGGCGTTCTCTTCACGCAGTCTTTCAGCAATCTCGGTCCAGATCCGGCCGATTCTTTCTTCCTTTGGGTCGAGACCATCCCGCAGGGCCTGCTCTTCGATCCAGCGAACTCCGACAAACATTGCAGTCAAACGAAACAGAGTATTGCTTGTGCCGGCGTGCCGTCGAATACGGATATCAACGTCAGTCTTATCCCCGATCCGGGCGCGCCCTGCTCACCCACCGCGAGCTACACCGTGCGCTTCTCATCGAGCGAAGCGGATCCGGCTCCGGCGAATAACAGACAGACCATCGTCGCTTCCGTGATTTGCCCTCCATCAACGCTCACTCTTGAGCAAAAACCCATCGGCACTCTCGGTACTGCGGTGAAGAATCAGAAGAACGTGAATCTCCTGCGCTTCGAGGGACAAGCAGCCGTCACAGACATTCTTGCTACGCAGTTCGTCTTCAGCTCAGCATCCGGTTCACTGAACAATGGAGAGAACTACACGCTCCGGGTCGATACGGATAACGACGGCAAGGTCGATACGATCCTCCAGGAAGGAGTCTCCGCTCAAACCGGAGAGGTGACCTTCGGGAAGCTCACCGGCAGCGGCTTCGTGTTCCCGCAGGATAAGCGTGTGACGCTCGAGGTGCATGCGGATATTTCCGCATCATTGACCAATAATTGGCTCCAACTGGAGTTCGCGACAGGCAACACGCACTACGTTGAAGCCAAGAATGTCGTGACCAGCACATCCCTCTCGGGCATCAAGACAGACGGTGTCTGTGCGAGCAGCTGCGACATCATCGTCACGACGACTGCGTCCGAAGCATACAGATTGGTGAGCCAGGGCGATCTCTACGTGACGACGCAAGATACCGTCACGACCGGCCGCCACCAGTTCCTCGGCGGAGTTCTCGGCGCTCCTGTTCTCCAGCTCAACTTCCACGCGGAAAATGAAGATATTGATGTGACAGATCTGCAGCTCACCGCAACGGGATCGACTGCATCATCGGTGGATCACCTCGAACTGTATGCGCTCGGCGCGGCGACGCCCTTTGCGACCGCGTCCATCGGCGCCTGCGGGAGTGACAAGGTTCCCGCGAACACGCGCTGCGCGAAGATGCAGAGTCAGCAACTCGTCATTCTGAAGGGGCAGGACGTGAACGTTCTCGTCAATCCTTTCATGAAGACCGATGTGAACGGAGCGATTTCCGGAGAAAAGATTCAGTTGTACCTTGCGGGCAAGCCCATCTCGAATAATGCGACGGGTGAGGGCGCAGTGAGGGCCAGGGGAGTCCAATCGTCGAATTCGCTCAGTGCGAGCAATGAGAATCGAATCGTGAACGAAGGAGAAGTGATGATCGGTAACACCGACGGCAGCAAGAACAAGGACATCATCGGTGTGAAGCATGTCTCTGTCCTCTCGAAGATCACTTCGATCACGAACGCCGGTTCGGACACGGGTATAATTCCGACGGGCGTTGCGGACATCGGTCAATTCAAAATCGTCGCTGCGGCGCACGACAATTCGCAAAACGGCTTGAACAAAGTGGTCCTCTCGGGCGTGCTGCTCACGGTGAATGCCGTGAATGTCGATATCGACGCGACGAGCCTTCGCTTCTTCAACAAAGCTGATGCAACGAGCACACTGAACTGCACCCCCTACACGAGGGACGGTGTGAAGATTATGGCAGCGACGATCAGCGGTTCCTTCCTCGCGAGCTGCACAGCCTTGACTGGCAGCTCGGTGAGCGTTTCCATCAGCCAGGGAACGGATGCGACGTTCGTGCTCCGCATGACCGTCACGAATCCCAAGATTTCCCCCTCCGCGAATTCCACGCTCCAGGTCTCGCTCCAGAATTTCGCTGACGCGACCCTCACGACTTTTGGAGCCACGAAGAGCCACTTCGCATGGATCGATCAGGATAACGCTTCGGCTACGACCTCGAGCTTCACGTGGACGGAGTATCCGGATGCGACGGTGAAATCGACCTTGTACCAGAATTGAAATGCTTTCGATATTTTCTCAAGAACGGGGGCCGAAAGGCTCCTGTTTTTGATCGGTTGTTTGGGCCTGAATATTCTCTCATTTGGAAAATTTCTCTGGGCAGGATTCGCGGGCAGTATGCCCGCTCCTCAGGGAAAAAATTACTTCCGAATGGAGCGGGCCTACGGCCCGCGTTTCCGAGTTTTTGGAGGAAGTTTCTAAAATCTTTTTCGTTCGTCATCATCTGGTGATCCCAATTCTGTCCTCAATCTCCTGATTTACCCTTCGACTCGCGCGCTCCTTCGAGCGACCCCAACTTGCGGCACACACGGCGGAATTCGCGGCTCACGCTGTCGAATTCCTTCTGGATGCTCCGAGGGTCGAAGTCCGGCAGCCGCTGACCCGACTGGAGTTGCTCCAGCACGCGGGGGCCTCGGAATGCCTTCATGCTCATCGTCATAAAGTTGCTGCATTTTCAGGATTTGATGCGCGAAGTCAAAAGAATCCACACGGAAATCCAGAATGGGACTTGCACAAGCGGAATTCTTTCCCTTGGGAGAAAGCTCCAACAGCGTCATTTCTGTTCCTGTACTGAACGGATGTGGAAGAAAACGCGATCCACTTGCTTGAGCATTTCTCTGAGAAGAGAATCACACCGTGGAAAGAATGAGCAATTTCCCAGCACAAGGCGATGATCTGATCATCGAAGACCACGCACGCTTCAAGAGAGCGACTGACGTGTTCAGAGAAAACCTCCGACAGTTCCATCCAGAGAGCTATCACGATCACTGGATAGTACGGTGTTGCGAAGACATCGATACGTTTCTTTATCGCTTCCCCGATGCTCTCACACGTGGAGCCTGGCTCGATGCTCGTGAGAGTTTTCAAAGAGCAATCGCTGAGAATCGAGCTGCTGCGAAGGAAATTTTGCGACAGTTTCGCGATGGAGAAACGTCACGATGATTTCTCCATGGGAGCTACTCCGCGCATCGAAGCGCTCGCTGAGAGTCAATCATACCAATTCCGCTTCAAAGCGATGTCATGGTGAGCTTGTCGAACCATGGCATCGCGTGTCTCCCTTCGACGGGCTCAGGGTGACACACTTTTTCAAAATCAATTTGATCCGGAATTGATATCAGATCCCGTGCAACGAGTACGTCACCGAGTGATCCCAATTCTGTCTTCGATCTCTTGGTTCACGAAAATCTTCTTCCTCCCGAACTTCATGCGGCTGTACTCCTTGATGAGGGCGGCAAGCTTCTCATTGCGGTCGGATTCGTCGTAGATGGTCGCCATGCTGAAGGGACGCGACGTGGTGTTATTGATGTTGAGTTTCACGTAGCAGTGGAAGTTCGGGATGCCGATCACGTCCTGCTCGCTCAGGACCGGCGCCATTTCCTTGGCCATGTACTCGGCGTCCTCCGCGCCGATCTTGAAGCTGAGGATGGTGCCCACGTTGCCGAAGACGGCGTCGCGCATCTTCGTCGACGCCTGGCCGTACTCCTCGGTCTTGCCCACGAGTTGCCCGATGTACTGGTGCGCCATGATGAGGCCGAGCTCGTACTTGCGGGCTTCGCTGAGGATCGTCGCGAAGGCATCCGTGACGAAGTTCTGGAACTCGTCGACGTAGAGGTAGAAGCGGCGGCGATCGCGCTGGGGCACGTCGGCGCGGGAGAGCGCGGCCATGTTGACCTTATTGACGAAGATGAGACCGAGGAGCTGCGCGTTCACGTCGCCGATCTTTCCCTTGCTCAGGTTCACGAGGAGGATCGTGCCGCTGTCCATGATCTCTCGGATGCTGAAGGCGCTCTTGGGCTGTCCGATGATGTTGCGCATCGTCGTATTCGTGACGAAGGGACCGAACTTGGCGGAGAAGTACGGGATCATTTCCTCTTTTTCGCGCTGGCCGGTCTTGGCGATCTCGTGCTCCCAGAAGCTGCGCACGACCACATTCTTGCATTTGCTCACTTTGTAGCGCTGGAACTCGTCGTCCACGAAGAGACGCGGCACGTCGATGAGGGTGGCGCCCTCTTCTTCATCGTCCATGAGCGTGAGGCAGCCGTTGCGGAAGTAGTGTTGGATTCTGGGCCCGAAGATCTCGTTGCCGAAGAGCTTGATGAAGATCTCCATCGCGTCGAGCGAGGCGCGGTCCTTCTCCTCGTCGGTCTTGGCCTCGAGCAGGTTGAGTCCCATCGGGCGTTCTCCATCGGAAGGATCGAAGACGACGACGTCCTTTGCGCGCTCCTTGGGCACGTGTGCGAGGATGTCTTCGATGAGGTCGCCGTGCGGGTCCACCACGCAGAGTCCCGCTCCCCTCGCCACGTCCTGCCGCGCCTGAAAGTTGAGGAGCGCGGATTTCCCCGAACCGGACTTTCCGATGATGTACTGGTGGCGCGTGCGATCGGTATCCAGGAAGTGGATGGGCGTTTCCGTTGCGCGATGGCGGTTGATGCCGATGAGCACGCCTTCCTTGGGGACGTTGGGCGGCGGCGGGAGAACCTTGTAGGTGATCCACTGGATGAGAGGGATCTTGTTGTAGCGGCTGTCGGGGAAGTGGTAGAGGCCCGCGAGCTCTCTCTCCACGAGCAGATCTTTCTTGTGGAGGAATCCGTTGATGCGGTACTTCCAGAGCCAGTACATGAAGGGCGCGTTGAACGCGAGCGGGAAGAAGTCCACGAACATTCGGCGGTTCATGAACCAGTTGCCGTAGATGTCCTTGAAGATGTTGAAGGCCACTTCGATGCCGTTCGTCAGATCCAGCGCTCTACGGTACGTCTTGGCAGCGGTGAGAATGCGCAGGCTCACGTGGAAACCGCTCATGCCCGCTTTTTGACCCATGCGCTTGTAGAGATCTTCCTCCGGTTGGATCATGCGGACGAAGGAATCGCCGTGGGTGGCGCCCGGCGCATAGCTTTCATTCTTGTCATCGCCCGACGCGATGCCCCCGAGCACGCGCACCATCGTCGAGAGGATCGGAATGTGCGATGCCCAACTGTCGTCCTTCCCTTTGAATTTAAGGCTCGCGTACCGTTTCACTTTCTTGCTCCAGCTGTCGTAGAACGTGGGCGTGATGATGAGCTGGATGGCGGCGGTCTCGTCGGTGTCCATCTTGCTGAGCACGTTCGCGACGTCGTTGAGGGGATCGTCTTGCATTTCCTCGTAGAAGCGGATGGGGAAGAAGAATTTTTTCTTCGTGATCATGTTGTAGCCCACCAGCTTGTACCCCTTGGGCCACACGTCGGGTGTTGGTTGCAGCGAAACTTCGGCGTCCGGATAGAACGCGGTGATTTGCTTCTCCACGATGGAGACGAGGCTCGGTTGCGTGAGGACGTAGAACGTGAGCTCGCCCCTCTCCACGAAGAGCTCGAAGCTGATCGTGGCGTACCGGAAGATCCAGAAGTGCAGGAACTGCCAGAACGTCAGGTGTTTGACCTCCCAGAGAGCGCGGTAGAGCTGCTCCATCACGGCGACTTTTTCCTTGAAATCTTTCTCGGTGCGCTTCTCCTGGTCGATCTTGCTGTCGCTCCTGGGCAGGAGCACCTTCATGGAGACGAGCCGCGTGCCCTCCCACCATGCGTACCAAAAACGCACCGAGCGGATGATGATGACCCCGACCAAATACACCGTCAGGAGCTCGAGCACGCGGCTGAGGGGATCTTGCAGAATCCAATCCCACGCGATGAGTAGAAAGTTGGAATGGAAGAAGAGGCTCACCAGCTCGATTGCCAGCAGCAGGATCGGCCAGAAGAAAATGCGGAGGAAGAGAGTCACGGAGGAGAAAAGAGGGAATATTCCCTTCGGCAACGATACAGGAAATTCGTGTTATTATAGCAGAAAAAAGGAGGAGGAGGTAGGTGATTCGGGGAAGGGAGCACGGGGGATGGTTGGTGTTTGTTTTTTGCTTCCATCAAACAGAACACAAACACTCCCCTCTCCTTCCTCCGAACCTTCAAGAACATTTTCTCTTTCCGAAGAAAGAATAGCCCAAGAAAAGGAGAGGGGTTGGGGGTGAGGTCACACAAAACAAAC
>JACQCJ010000025.1 GCA_016201685.1 Candidatus Peregrinibacteria bacterium
GATACCCCATACCATCGTCATGCCCTCCTCCCGCCCCGACCCCCAAACCCTCATCGGCCAAGATCCAACAATTGTCCCCGCATCCCTTCAGCGCATTCTCCAAGCGACGAAGAAAGTGGAATCGATCTGGATTGGACCGAAAGACGCAAAAAAACTGAATCCAGAAGATCTTGAGGCCTACGATCTCGCGCACAAGATCATGGCGCACCTGTGCATCCAAGCGCCGACCAAACACAAGTCCGGACATCCCGGCGGTCCTCTCTCTGCCTTCACATTCGCGTACGTTGTCCGCAGGCGTCGTGACCTCGCCATCGATGAACCGCTGCGGTATTCGGCCGGACACTTGAGCCTCCTCGCCTACGGCCTCGATTGGCTGCTAGGTACCGAAGGCAGAGACCCGCGATTGGCATCTCCTCAAACGATCATCGATAATTTCCGCATCCCCGCAGGACTTCCTGGTCACGTGGAAGCCGGCATCGGCACCGTGCCATTTGGATCCGGACCTCTTGGAAAAGGTGTCAGCAACGCGCTCGGAGCGGCGTTCGGATTGAAGTACCAAAAACTCCCCGGCACCGTCGACGTCCTGATGGGCGACGGCGACAGCCAAGAAGGGCAAATCATGGAGGCATTCCGGCTGGCGTCACATTTGAAAACGGACAATCTCATCGTTCACGGAGACTTCAATGATATCCAGCTTTCGGATCTTCCGTCGAAGACCGTCGCCGCGGATTTCGCCTCCATTGCCGCCTCCTGTGGCTGGCGCGTCATCGAAGTGCAGAACGGCAACGATCCCGGGCAAGTGACGGCCGCACTCGACCTTGCGGATTCTTTCATCAATTCTGGATCGCCCATCTGCATCTGCTACTACACGACGATGGGCCACGGCGTTCGGATCATGGAAGAAGGATCGACGACGGGGAAAGCGAATTACCACGGCTCCCCGCTCAAGGATGACGTCGCCGCCGAAGCATTGAAGGAACTGCCGCCGCTCGAGGAACTCGTGAAGAAATACGAACCTCATCGCAGAAAATTCGCAATTCGCAATTCGCAATTCGCGCGCAGACTCTTCCCCCTCCCCCGAAGCTCGAGCGCACGATCACGACCGAAAAAGGAGCGGCCAGGCAGGATTTCGGCGCGATCCATATCAAGAATTTGATGAAAGCCGATTCACGCATCGTCGTGCTGCATGCCGACCTCGCGGGATCGGGGGGGTTCGACAAGGTCGCGAAAGACCCTTCGATAAACTCAGGGCAGGCTCCTTCGATGAACTCAGGGGGACAGTCGCGAGTGATCAACGTCGGCGTCGCGGAGGCGAACATGTGCATGATGGCGGCGGGGATGCGACAGGTCGGGCTGCTTCCGGTCACGTACACCTTCGCGGCATTCGGGACGAACGAAGCGCGGGCAAACGCGCGGCTGATCGACGTGAACTGCGGCCACACGCGCTGCGCGATCCTCAACGACTGCACGCATGCGGGGCTGAGTGTCGGCGAAGACGGCGAGACGCACCAGGAGCGCAATTATCTGAATCTTCCCTTCGACCACACGCAGGTGTGGATGCTCGCAGATTCGAATCAGGCCGCGGCGGCGGCGGAGAAAGGACTTCAGCTGATCGCACAGGGTGAGACGAGCGTGTACGTCTTCTTCCCACGCAGCGGACACGAGCAACTCAAGACTCCAAAGGGCGCAACCATCTATGGAAAGGATTACACGTTTGATGGGATGATGGACATCGTGCGCGGAGCGGGAGATGAAACCGACAACGTGACGATCATCGCGACGGGCATTCCCGTCCACGATGCGATCGCGGCCGCAGACCGACTGTGGAACGAGGAGAAAATTCGCGCCCGTGTGTTGAATGTCTCCTGCATCCGACCGATCGATGCATCAGCGGTGATCCAGGCGGCCCTCGAAACGGCGCACATCGTCGTCGTGGAAGATCATCACAGCGAAGGAGGCCTCGCAACCCAAGTCGCCGACGTGATCGCGGACTTCCAGCTCCCCTGTTCCCTTCGTCGCCTCGGCGTCAACCACTACTTCCCTTCGGGTTCGGACAAAGATTTGAAGTTTCTCGCCGGTCTGGATGACGAGAGCATCGCGGATGCCGTTCAGGATGCCATCAAGGATGAAGTCTGTGGGAGCGAGGACGCGTTCGTCACTGCAGTCTTTGCGCTTGCGACGAATGCGAAGCTGAGCAGATTCAAGAACTCAGTCCAGAGTTTCATCGATCGATTGAAATCGGATGCTTCGTACCTCAATGGACTTCGCGAGATCTGGAAGAAGAGGACGTGCCCTGTCGAGAAACTCCCGACGAACAAACAGCTGCGGGAGAAGCTGGGGGAGGAGACGATGCTTGGTGAAGAAAAATAAGGACTATCGATGGAAGAGATTGCCTCGGAGGGCAAATGTGAGTACACTGTTGCCATGAAGAAGGAATCGTCAAAGGCTTCCCCGCTCGAACGATCTGCCACCGTCAGGGCGAAGGATCTCCCCGCGACCGAACGTCGGTGGATAGCTGCCGTTCTCCATGTCGACTTGGCGGATGATGATGAGTTCACGGTGATCTTGCATCGGCCGATCATCCACGTTCCAAGCCCCGCGCAACGCGATGCGGCTCGCGAAGGCCTTTCGACCGTCCTGAATCACCTGCACGAGAGAATGAGCGGCGCCAACGAAGAGGAGGTAGACGCAGCCATTGAAGACTCGTTTCGGGACATGCGTTCCCGCAAACTCTGATGAGAGTCACGTGTGACGCCAATGTGTTGGTGAGAGCGGCGCTGCACCCAGATGGTCTGGCAGCTGCCATTCTCAAGCTTTCGATCAGCCCGCCTCACGTGCTTGTTCTCTCTCCCTTGATCCTCGACCACGTTGGCCGGGCGCTTCGCTACCCGCGCATTCAGAAGCACTATGCACTGCCCGATCGGGACATCCAAGCCTAACTGCAGCATCTGGAGGATGTGTCTGATGTGGTGCTCGTCCCGACGATTGTGCCGGTCATCCTCTCCGATCCGGATGACGATGCAGTCGTGGCGACGGCGGTCGATGGAAAAGCCAACATCATCGCAACCCGCGATCACCACTTTGCCGCCCCGGCTGTTGTCTCCTACTGTGCGGACCGCGGCATCCGCATTCTTGCGGACATCCAGCTCATCCGGGAGCTGCGATCCGCCATTCCCTGATTCTGCGAGGAGACGATGCTTGGTGAAGACGCATGACTTAATTTTCGGAATATTTTCGCGCCATTGCCGCAGAAAGTTTCGTGAAGCATGCGGGGCAATCGGAGAAATGAACGAAGAGGCGCTGACGCTCAGTACTCATCTTTACTTCGATTCTCTGTGACACGAATTCCCAGACTTTTTTTCCTGTTTCTGGGGCAACGCATTCCTCAGGGACTGTTATCTTCTCACTCTTTTCTGGGGGGGTTATCAAAATTGTACCCTTCCCAACATTCCGCACAAGTACTTCGTCGAAGGAATTCACCAACTATTCGTCAGCAGCCGGTTCTGCATTTTGAGAGATGTCGACGACGAACAAGCAGCCGCACGATATACTCGGAGCATGACGAAGAGAAATCACCGAAGTGGATCGCGCTATAACGTCGGCGGCAGCGAGAATGAGTACATGGATAAAGCACAGAGAGTGCTCAAGAACAAAAAGGGCATCAAGATCCTCGAAGATTTGCAGATAGCAGAAGAGGATGCATTGGTTGCTGCGTACCGTATTCTTTTTGGAGAAATCCGTGCTCAAGCTCTACTCACTACTGTTCTCATCGGCCATATTCATGAGACGATTTTCGGCGAGCTCTACGATTGGGCCGGACGATGGCGGACGGTTAGGATCAGCAAGCCTGGAGTGATGTGGCCGCCTCCAGATTTTCTTGAGGAGGCGATGCAGGAATTCGAGCGCAATGTCCTCGCCAAATATCCTGCACGGTCGCTTCAGTCCGATGAGCAATTCTGCCGTGCCATGGGGCATATCCAAGGCGAATTTCTGGCAATTCATCCCTTCCGTGAAGGAAACGCCCGCACGATCAAGCTTCTGACGGACATTCTTGCAACCCAAACGCGGAGACCGATCCTCAGGTACGACACGAGTCCACGAGGAAGGAGGCTCTACATTGCCGCTGCCAGCGTTGCGCTCGTAGAGAAAAATTATGAGCCGATGATGATCATCGTTTCCGAAGGGCTCGAGAGAGCTATGCGTTTCGTTCCAATTCCTTGATCATCCTCTGTCGACGGTGTTTACCAAACGGCGGCAAACCTTCGATGATGCTATTTCGCTCCGCGGCATCGACGATGCGGGCCGCGCGCTCGTTCTTCTTTCGAAGGAACGGCGAATGCTCCCACAAAGTGGCTCTTTTTCCGAATGTCATGAATCCAGTATATCACAAACAGAAACTTGCTGAGGGAAAATCCATCCAAAAATTTTACCAACTATCCGTCAGCAGCCGGTTCTGCATTTCAAACGCCCGCCGGATGTCGCCTGAGGAGAGGAGGAGTGAGACTTGCTGCGAGAGGAGATACGTGAGATAGAACGCGAGCATCTCCTGCCCCCGTTCGGCCTGCTTGCGATAGAGCGGATGGTCGACATTGATGTAGACGACGCCGCCCTCGGTGAACGCGGCCGGAGAACCCCGCCCAAATCCGTCGAGTGCGCACGTGATGCCCGTGCCGCCGATCATCATCTTGCGGGCCACGACCGTCTTCCCCTGGAGATTGCGGACGCGAACTTTCTTCGGCGGAGGTTCTTTCACGTCTGATCCATCGGAAGGATTCTGAGAATTCGAGGGTGATGTTCCATTCATCTGCACTTGCATCGCGTCGACCGTGCCGCCTTCTCCTTCATACGCGTTCGGCGCCATGGCCGCGTCACTGGAAACTCCCGCGCCGCTTTCGTCGATTTCGCCTGTTCCCGAGAGTAATGGCGGGGCAATGTCGGGGTTGCGCCTGATCGCCCGCCGCATGCGCGTGAGCGTGTCCTTGAGCGTCTCATCGGCTTTCTGCTTCTCCCTGCGCTCGGCGATATCCTTGAGCTGGCGGCTGATATGGAGGAGTTCTTTATGGAGGACAGCGACAAACACGCGGTACTCGGGGACATCGGTGATGAAGCGGCTTCGGTCGCTTGTGATCGGGAGGAAATCCGCGGAGATCCGTCCGCGGAGACGAGCGAGGACGGGCAGATCGAACCCGAAGGTGCTGCGACAGATGACGACTCCGCGGACGACGCACTCGATGCCGGCGTCCTCTGGCTTGCGCGGCGCGTGCAGAGGGAGAATGAGCTCGCCGCGGATGGGGCCGAATACGGTCGAGGCTTCGATGAGAAATTTTCTGCCGGGGATGATCGTCGCTTCGATCCTTCGATCGTTGAGGAGGATCGTGAAATTCGGATCGTTGAGCGGCATTCGCTCGCGCAGGAAGCGTTCGATATCCGGCAGCGCGAAGATGCGATTGAGCTGCTCAAGAATCACCGTCGTGCCGTCGGATTCCTCTTCATCGGGGTCACGACGCGTGAGCGGAACGTTCCATTCTTGATTGATATTCCACGAGCTCTTGTCGAAGACCACTTCCGCCGCGAAGTCGCTGCGCTGGGTTCGGACCTTGAAGCGCTCGCAGGCGGTGAGGACGGCGAATTTGCCAATGCCGAATTGCCCGATGCGCGTGCGCCCGAAGCGCGGAGAGAGCGGCGCGTTCTTCTTATTCTGCGAACCGATGGTGAAGAATTCGCGCAACCCTTCCTCGTCCATCCCCCACCCATCATCCCGCACGCTGATTGTTTCCGGCGTCACTTCGATCCACACGTGCCGCGCGTCGGCATCGTACGCATTGGAGACGAGTTCGCGCAAAAGCTCGAGGCTCTCGCCGTAGAGCTTCTCCCCGAGCGTCACGAGATGCGATTTGTCGAAGCGGATTTGGATGGTATCGGCGGACATGAACAGAGTATGAAATGTTCACATTGAAATGACAATGGAAAGAAAAATTAGCATATCACCCCGAGCCCGTCGAGGGGCGACATGCGTTCAGGAATCTTTTTTGGATATGCTCGTGAGAAGGTCTACCATTCCCTCCCATGGCCACGTCAACAACTTCAACGCGCGCCCTGACCTCCTGCCAAACCAAAGCGCTCGATGTGCTCCAGCGCGAAGGAAACGTCTTCCTCACGGGAGCGGCGGGAACGGGGAAGAGCTTCTTGCTCGATCACTATCTGAAGGGAAAACCGACGGAGGCGTTCCCGGTTGTCGCCAGCACCGGCGCGGCGGCGGTGATCGTGGGAGGGAGAACGTTCCACAGCTTCTTCGGGCTCGGGATTCTCGAAGGCGGCCCGGAGGCCGCGATTCTGCGCGCGATGCGCAGCGGGAAGCTCGTGAATCGATTGGAACGCGCGTGTTGCGTCGTCATCGACGAAGTTTCGATGCTCTCGGGGACGACGCTCAGAGCCGCGGAGACGCTCGCGCGGCGCGTGCGAGGGAGGAACATTCCCTGGGGCGGTTTGCGGATCATCGCCGTGGGCGACTTCGCGCAGCTTCCGCCGGTGGCCCCGTGGAACGAGGGGAAGGACTGGGCGTTTCTGCATCCCGTGTGGCAGGAGAGCGATTTTCAGCCGGCGTTGCTTTCGACCGTGATGCGCACGCAGGATCTCGAGTTTTTGACGATCCTGAACTTCGTCCGCAACGGCACCATGAACGATGTCGTGAGCAGCTACCTCAACCAGCGGACCGCACCTTCGTCACACTCAACCGAATCGACGCGCCTGTATCCCCACCGCGCGCAAGCGGAAGAATTCAACCTCAAGCGCCTCGAAGCCATCCCCCGACCGCTTCAAACATTCCCCACGGAGTACGTCGGGAAGAACAAATTCCTGGAAGCGGCGAAGAAGGCGATGCCTATTCCCGAGACGCTGCTCTTGAAAGAAGGCGCGCTCGTGATGATGCGCAAGAATGACCTCGGCTTGCGATGGGTGAACGGCAGCCTCGGCACGGTCCGAACAATTCATGAGGATGGCCTTGAGATCGATTTGGTCTCGGGCGAATCCATCGAGATCGGGAAGGAGAAATTCTCGTACCTCGACGGGGACGGGCTCGAAGTGCTTGCAGCGTGGAACTTTCCGGTCACCCTCGCGTGGGCGACGACCATTCACAAAGCGCAGGGCGCGTCGCTCGACTGCATGATCGTGGATCTCGACCGGCTCTGGGAACCCGGGCAGGCGTACGTCGCGCTCAGCCGCGTGCGGGCGGGCAGCGGGCTTTCAATCGAACGGTGGAGTCCGACTTCGATCCGCGCGGAACCGCTCGTGACGCAATTCTACGATCGCCTCTCCGACCAAGCGCAAAAGTATGTTCCACGCCCGCTCTTCGCGCCTCCCGCATCTCCGGAGAAGGAACCTCGGGGACTCACTTCGCGTGAGAGAATCGAGCTGACTCAGATTCTCGTGGAAGATCACGAAGATCTCGAATTCATCGCCGGCGCCTGCGACGTCACAATCGGTACGGTGCTTAACTACATCGAGAAACTCCTCCTGCTCGGTATCGATCTCGATCTCTCCTACCTCACCGCCGATCTCCCCAATTGCGATCGCATCCGCGCGCTCTTTGCCTCCCTCGGCCTGGAGAAGCTGAGCCCGGTCTTTCAGGAACTCGACGGAGCCGTCTCCTACGAAACGTTGCGGATCCTCCGCTGCGTGATGATGGCGGAGAAAATGAAGACGGAGCGAACGGTCGTTGGGGAAGGAATAAAAGAGAACGAGTGGATGTGTTGTAGTTCTGATCTTCCTTTCTGATTCAACGAGCAACCACCTTCATTCCCCGCGTCCGATTCCGCTGGAAGAATTTACGGAAGATCCTCCTCGATTTCTCCTCTCTGGAGCAAGAACGTTGCAGGATTGTCTCGACGATCGCCGCGAGCGAATCTCGTTCTTCCGGCGGAAAGATCATGCTCGCGCCCGAAAGCATGCGGAATCGGGGGAAGGAAAGCACGCGGCCGAAAAGCAGGACTCCCACTTCCGCGCTCTGGCTCAGCCCGATATCGATGACGTTGATGAGTTCGCCATTGAGAACGTCACGAAGGTGAATCTCCGCGCGGCGCGGATCAGCTGCTTCGATGCGAAAGAGCGACGTACGAGATCGCATCATGGCATCGAGAACGATGTGTCGATCCCGATCATGAGGGCCGTGATTCTCGGCGTACCGTTCCACGCAGGTCGTTCCCTCTGCATCCGGCGATTCATTCAGGAAGAAATCCTGAACGAGATCACACTCCGATTCACTTTCGAAGACGAGAATCCCTGACCTCCAGAGCTCGAGATACGCCACCGCTTCGTCAAACAATTCCTTGGAACCTTCCTTCTCAAGGATATCGCCATTGAGCGATAGCTGGAGCGCGCGATACTTCCTGTACGCTCGAAGCCGGTGCGAGAAAAGATGAAGGAGACTCATGCAAGAGCAATGCGCTCTTGTCGATTGTACTCCTGTCGCCCGACATCTACTCTGTTGTTCGTCGCTGAGTGAAACCAAAGCCCCCCCGGCATCCTATGACCACGAGAACGTTCCACACCGGCAAAGAGCGACTCGCGGAACTCATCGAGGAGGCGACCGTCGACGCTTGTGACGAAGAAGAGCAGATGACCGGATTCTGGACCTGCATTGAGGAATTCGTCGTGTGCCCCTTCCTGGCAAAGGTGGCGGGCGGGGACGTGGAAGTGCGAGAATTTTGTTGGGAAGAAGACACAATCGAAGCAGTCTGTCGCAAAGAGCAGAAAAGCTACAACATCGATATTGCCTCACTGGAATTCATCGAACCTCTCCCGAAGGGCTACGAATGGATCGAAGCGTATCTGTCCTGGAGATCGTATTCGTGATGACGAATCACATAACGATTTGTCAATGGCCGTGTCGGTGCTTTTTCCTGTTCCTCCCCGTCCCGGGCCGGGGAATATAGCGGAGCAGCCGCCAGAGAGGATTCTCGCTCTCAATTTTCTCTTCCACGATCTCGGCATCCATCGCTTCCGTCTCCAGGATCCGCCTGAGGTAGCAGGGGCTCACGTTCCAATGCCTCCCCTCATCTGTGATGATTGTCGCGGTGCGGCGGTTGAGCTTGGTGATCATGCCGGTGTGGCTCCTCCCCGCATGATCGAACTGCACCCGGTCGGTGACCTTGAGCTGCGCCATGCGCTCCAGATCGCGATCGTCGCGCAGCTTGTGGAGTCGCTCCGCGAGCTTCCTGTGGAGGAGATGCATCTGATCTTCGGAGAGGGAATCGAGAGCGCAGTCGATTGTTTCCGGCAATGTCACGATCATGGAGCGGCTGGAAGGAATGAAAGGGCATCCTGGAGACAGTATGCCTCGTCGTTCCCTCAAGGGAAAACCGAATCAGCGATTTCCTTCCATGAGTGAGACAGACGGAAGCGGTGATCGTTCGCCGATCTTCTCCGAAAAGATTTTCCTCCCGTTCCTGTAGACCCGATGCGCCCCCACCCCCGGTTTCGATGAGATCACTTTGGACAAGCGTCCATTGAGGAACACCGCTGGCGACGATTTTTCTCGAGGTCTTTTTCATTGTTGCAAAAATGGCGGTGCCGTTTTGTCTGAGAGCGACGTGGCGGTGGGAGTGAGATTCGAACTCACGACCCCGCTGTGCGGGGTACCTGATTTCAAGTCAGGCGCCATAGACCACTCGGCCATCCCACCGTGAACAGTGTACAGAATTTCCTGTGAGGTTGATACGATCTGCAGACACACCTTTGGGGGGTTTTGATAACAGCAAACCGGCAGGCGTCGCAAGTCGCTGCGGAGAACTTTCACTGACGCTGTGTCCATACTTGGACAATCATCGAAAACGATCTAGTCGGAGCCTAAAAGTTCTTGTGTATGAAAGCCCACCGCAGATATTGTACCCCAAATTCCAGGGCGAACACTTGCAGATCTTCCATGAGCTGACTACGCTCCAGGCGCACTACAGCCTATGTCCGTCCCTCGGAATCTCCTCTGTTTTTTCCTGGCCATGACACTTCTCGCCCCCCCATTCGCACTCGGGGCAACAGGAGGAACCTTCAAAGATCTGAAACCAAGCGACTTCGGCTACGACTCGGCCGTTGACCTCCAGAGCAGGAACATCATGAAGGGATTTTCCAATGGAACGTTTCGACCCAACCTGGCCGTGAATCGCGCGGAGGCGATCAAGATCATCGCGGAGCCGCTCATCACGCCCGAGGAAGAGAAGGCGACGCAATCGACGAGCTTCAGCGATATTGATTCAAGCGCGTGGTACGTGCCCTCCGTGGAATGGGCCGTGAAGAAGAAGCTCATCCAAGGGCCGCCGGCCGCAAAAGCGTTCCACGCGACGCGCCCCGTGACCAAAGCCGAGTTCCTCAAGATGCTCTTCCTTGCGTATGGTGTCGATCCGAATTCCTACAGCGAGGTGCAGCTTCCGCTCAGTAAAGATGTGACGGATCCCAAGGCGTGGTACTTCCCGTTCTTCCGCTACGGAATCAGTTCGTCGGTCGTCGTCGCGCCGAGGAACGGGATCCTCGGACCGAGCCGATCTCTCACAAGAATCGATGTCGCTGTTCTTCTCGATCGCTTCTTGCAGTACAAGAGCGGCGCAAGGACGCAGGCGCTTCTCGACCTCAGCTTCGCCGATCTCCTCTCCGCGCAGGATGCGCTCAGCAAATCCAATATGAAGGAAGCCGAACCGGCATCGGCCCGAGCGCTCCTCGCCGCCCGCGGCGCGCTCGCGGTCACTCCCGATTCCCCGGCAGTGAAGATCGCGGTGAAGATCTCCGAGGCGATGCGCGCCCTCGTCAAAGCCTATCGCGCGGCGACGGTGCAAGACCGCACCAGTGTGATCACATTCGCGAAGAATGCCTGGGATTTGGCCGAGCAAGCGAAGAAATTCTCCCCGAGCGCCACCGCGATCGCGCAGCAGATTCAGAAATACGCCAGGAATTTTGCAGACACTGCGCGAAAAGGGAAGTAGGGTCATGGATCGCTTGCTCGGAAGGCCGTGCAGAGGCAGTCTGCTTGCATGTACGTCACTCATTCCGCCGCAGAATCATTCGCTTTCGAGTCGAAGGTACTGGAGAATCTCGAGAAAGCAGATAATCCTGTTGCAAGTCTGCGAGCGGTGGCGGCGGCACTCAAGCAGATGAGCCAGGAAACGCGGCTGCAGCTTTCGACGCAACTTACACCGCTGGACACACTGGAAAATGTCGTTGCAGCCGTCACATCAGCCTACAAAATTGATCGTAAGCGGCGCGTAGAGAGTTTGCAAGCCCGAGCCGAGCAGGAGCATGACGATGAAGTGAAACGGTTACGTGATAGAATTGCAAGATTATCACAATTGAAGAACGCATTCTTGCAACGCAAGTGGTTCGGAAAGCTATGGCATGCGCATTCGCTCGCTGAAGTCTTATACCAAGAATACCTGCGGGATGCCTACCATTTGCAACCATTCCATCCCAGCTACATTCCTCGAACAACGCTCAGAAAATCTCCTCCCGACACCATCGATGAGTTGACCAAAGTCTTGGGGGGAAGACTCAAGCGAATGACAGAGCCCCAACAGCAATGAATCCCAAACCGTTGCCCTTGCATTTCACTGCGCACACCATTCGTGGCGCCGGACGTGGAAAGAATCTCAATGTGCCGACGATCAATCTCCGTCTTGAGGATATTCCATCGTCGGTTGAGGAGGGAATCTATGCGGGATTCGTGTGGTTGAATACAAAAGAACCGAGCGATAAGCGGAAAGCGGAAAGCGGAACGCAAATCCCAACACAACGTTACTCAGCAGCAATTCATTACGGACCACGCCCGGTCTTCAACGACGACACCACATTCGAGATTCACATTCTGGATGAACAGATCGGGAAACTTCCGAAGTCTGTGACTGTTCAACTCATCGAGCGATTGCGCGATATCGAAGATTTTGACTCGGCGGACGAGCTCCGCGCACAAATCGAAGAGGATATCGCGGAGGCGCGTGCTATTCTGAAGCCGTCAACTCATTGATCATGCGGAAGATTCTGAAGCGTTGGATCGGGCAGCGAAGCGGGATTCGTCTCGGCTGGCATTGGGCGAAGGCATTCGCTGCGGCGCTTCGTTTCGGCTTCCCCGCGAAGAAGCTGCGCATCATCGCGGTCACGGGGACGGACGGCAAGACGACGACCGTTGCGATGATCGCACACATTCTCCATGAACAGGGCATTCCCGTGGGAGCCGTCTCGACCAGTTTCATGCGGATCCGGGAGACGATCGAACAGAATCCGACGCACAAAACCTCGCTCTCCCCCTTCGCGCTCCAGAAGTTTCTGCGACGATGCGTCAAGGAACGATGCACCACGGTCGTGGTGGAAGCATCCTCGCACGGTCTCGTGCAGCACCGCCTCGATTTCCTGTGGCCGGAGGTCGCCGCGATCACGAATACTTCGCTCGAACATCTCGACTACCACGGGACCATGGAGCAGTACCGCATGGACAAAGGGATTCTCTTCTGGATGCTGCAAGGAAAAGGAACGAAGATTCTGAATGCGGATGACGAGACGTTCGCGATGTACCTATTGATTCCGTCCCAGAAGTCGATCACCTACTCCGCCGATTCGAACAGCTCTGTACCATGGAGTCTCTCGAACATCACGGTGACCCCGACGAGTTCGTCGGCGACCGTGACTTCTCGATCAGGCGGCGAATCCAAAGACATTCCACTCACGATCAATCTTCCGGGCTCTTTCAATCTCGAAAATGCTCTGTGCGCCATCGCGTGCGCTTCCACAGTTGGCATTCCCTTCGAGAAGAGCATCCCACCCCTCGCATCCTTCACAGGCGTTCCGGGCAGAATGGAGCGAATCGACGAAGGCCAGCCGTTCCTCGTCTTTGTCGACTTCACGGTGACGCCGCGCGCGTACGAGAAGACGCTCGGCGCGGCGAAGCAGATGCTGCAACCCGGCAAGAGACTCCTGGTTCTCACGAGCACCTGCGGCGATCGTATGCGAGAGAAGCGGCCGATGATCGGAAAAATCGTCAGCGAACTCGCTGACGTCGTGATCGTGACGGAAGATGAGACGCTCACGGAAGATCCATTGCAGACGATTGAGGATGTGTGGGCAGGAATCGATCAGTCCCGTTGCCAGGCACAGAAGATCCTCGATCGACGCGAAGCCATTGCGAAGCTCTTCTCTCTGGCCAAACCTGGCGAGATCGTTCTCCTCTGCGGCATGGGAGCATGCACGACGATGCAGACACGGGAGGGATTGCTGCCATGGGATGAGAGGGAAGTGGCCAGGGAACTGCTCGTGCACATGCCGAAATCAGCATGAGAATCGTCGAACATCCTGGTATACTGTTTCGATGTCCAATCCCACGCAACAACCATCCGCGGATGTCCCTGGGCAAGAGCAGGAATTGCAACTCTTTTTAGACGAGATCTTCCAACTCGATCAAGCAGATCCCGAGCGCGGCACTGCATTCGAATGCTACAGGCGCTTGCAGCAACGCCGGGCCGACTTCATCGAATCGGCACTCGAGGATGCGTACTGGAATGCCATCAGCCTCGAAGCCTTCCATATCGCTCAGATCGAAGCGAGCGAAGGAAACACTGCTGAAGCGCTGCGGTACGGAGACATTGCTCTCAGGGCAGCACGCAAGACGGCGAGATTGTATGCGCAGTCGGATTGGATCCCATACCTCGAAGCGACACGTGCGTATTTTTTGGTGGATCTGCACCGCCTGCAGGAACTCATCGCACAATGTGGGAAAAATCGTGGCGTCGTCAAAAACCTTCTGACGGGCCTGCAAGAACGAGGAACGCCGGAATATCGCATTGATTACCGACGCTGAGGATTCCATGGAAGCCGTCCAGATCTGCGAGGACCTGGACGGCGTTTCGCTCACATCAGCGTTCGCGGTGTCGGCGCCACCACTCGATCAGCACGAGAAGTGCTATCATCGGCAGCACTTCGAGCGCCACGAACGCCAGGTCGACAAAAAAATTCATCTCTGTTCTCCATGAGCGATTATGCTGGGATCGATCCATCGCGGATCCATTCCGCAACTGGGTCTGACCAATCTCAGCGGCGATCGCTCGTATGGTATGGTGAGAAAGAGCAGTTCATTATTATAAATTATTATCAATATTTTGTCCATACCAGACGCGATCATCGGCTTGGGGATGGATCGAACGCTCGTCGCCGGCATCGACGAAGCCGGCCGCGGCGCGCTCGCCGGTCCGGTCGTGGCGGGGACATGCATTCTCACCCATGAACTCTTCAAGCGTTGTCATTCCGCTCCGCGCTGGTCGGCGTTCAAGAAGAAACCGAATCCGGATTGTCTGATCGCCGACAGCAAACAACTCACATTCGATGAACGGGACATTGCCTTCGAATGGATCACCGCGCACTGCGCGTTCGGGGTCGGCACCGTCCCCGCGGAGATGATTGATGAACGCGGCATTTTATGGGCAACGCATCGAGCGATGAAGCTTGCGCTCGCCGATCTGCGGATGAAAGCGAATATCGATCATCTGCTCGTCGATGGAAGAGATGCATTCTTCTTCGATTGCCCTCATACTTCGATTATCCGCGGTGACGAATCGCAGCCATGCATCGCTGCGGCCTCCATCGTCGCGAAGGTCACGAGAGACCGTTTGATGATTGACTACTCGTCAAAATTTTCGAACTATTTCTTCGAGGGGCACAAAGGCTATGGAAGCGCCGAGCACATCGCAATGATTCGGGAACATGGACCATGTGCGTTGCATCGACGATCATTCTTGACGAGAATTCTTCCCTTAGAAAATGATCACATACCGATCGAGAAATCGACCTTGTTTGTGACAATGGAAAATCAGGAGCATGTCTAAAAAGCATCCGAGTATATCCAACAACAGTTCTTCATTTTTTCGTCGTCTCCACTTCCCGAAACCACATCCACAGCAGAATGCCGATGAAGAGGAGCGGCAACGTCAGCAGCTGTCCTCGAGAGAGGAGGATGCCGACATCGATGAGGGGGTACTGCTGGTCCCGGATGTACTCCAGGTAGAAGCGCATGACGCCGTAGAGGATGAGGAAGAGCGCAAACGTGCGTCCGGGCTTCACCGGACGGACACGATGCACATGCCAGTAGCAGATGCCGGCAATGGCGAGACTCAGAAGCATGTCGTAGATCTGGAGAGGGTGTCGGTAACCTTCAACGCCAGGAATGGAGATGCCCCAGGGAAGATTCGTGACTGTTCCGTACAGCTCCTGATTGATGAAGTTCCCGAAGCGACCGAGCGCGAGCCCGATTGCAGAAGGAACAGTCGCGAGATCCGCCAGTCGGCGCGGGGAAATCTTCATCTTCCAGCAGGCGAATCCGAGCGCGATCGCCACGCCGATGAATCCTCCGTGCGAGGACATTCCCCCGTTCCACACCGCGAGAATTGCGAATGGATGCTGTGCGAAGAATCGCGGCTCGTAGAAGAAGACGTATCCCAGACGTCCCCCGAGGATCACGCCGATGACGCCGTAGGAGACGATGGTGAGCCACTCGTCGCGCGTGAGGTGCATGCTGCGCTCGCGCTGGAGGTTGGGCAGCAGAATGATCGCGATGATGAACGAGAGCAGGTACATGATCCCGTACCAGTGCACGGAGAAACCGAAGAGCTCGAGCGCGACGGTGCGGGAGGGGAGGAGGGAGAGCATGATGAGAAGATACAAGAAACAAGATACAAGATACAAACGACAAGCTACGGTATCCTCCATCTATGAACATTCTTGGCATCGAGACATCGTGCGATGAAACGGCGGTCGCGGTCGTCGAAGACGAAAGCGTCGTCCTCTCGAATGTGATCGCGAGCTCCCGGCAGTCTTTCGAGCACCTGGCGGGCGTGATCCCGGAAGAAGCGGCGCGACGGCAGCTCGAGTGCATGATCCCCGTCCTCGCAGAGGCGCTGAGAAAAGCAAAGCTGAACTGGAGCGCGATCGACGCGATCGCCGTGACGAAAGGACCGGGCCTCCTCGGATCGCTCCTCGTGGGAACGACCACGGCGCGCGTCCTCGCTTCGATCATCCAGAAACCTCTCATCGGGGTACACCACACGTTTGGCCACCTCAGCTCGACATGGTTGAGAGAATCGAAAAACGAAAAACGAAAAACGAGCCACTCTGATTTTCCGATTCTCACGCTTTCCGCTTCCGGCGGCCACACCGATCTGTGGTATCGCTCGAGTCATACGAGAGGCATGCTCTTGGGACGAACACGAGACGATGCCGCGGGCGAGGCATTCGATAAAGGCGCGAGCCTACTCGCTCTCCCCTACCCCGGCGGTCCTTCGATCGCAAAGGCAGCGGAAGGTGGAGATCCCAAGCGATACGCATTTCCACTTCCCCTCGAACATGATGAGACCTTTGACTTCAGCTTCTCGGGTCTCAAAACTTCTCTCAAATATCTGCTGCGAGATTTCCGATTGGATCCGCAGAGCGATCCCGGGATTCTCAGGAACATCGCGGCTTCGTACCAGTTCGCGATCTGCCGACACCTGGCGGACAAGGTCAATCGAGCTCTATGTCGTCACCTCGGAACTCGCGAAGTCCATCTTGTGGGAGGAGTCTCGGCCAACACGCATCTGCGGCAGTGGATGACGACCATCTGCGGCATCCACGATGCAAAGCCAATCCTCCGCTTCCCCTCTTCCCTCGCCTACTGCACCGATAACGCCGCAATGATCGCGGCGGCTGGATTTTTTCTTCACAACGAACTTGGTGATCGAGCATTCGAATCATTCGAAACCAGTGCGACATTGCCGCTCGGGGAGACCGTTCTCCGGAAATAGTTGTCTCCCTTCACCTCCCCATCAGCGCCGGCAGAATGGCGCCGAGGATGATGGCAAGAATGCCGCAAAGGGCGACGGTGCGAACGAGGGTTTGGCGCTTCATGGAGAGAATGGGGAAACGGAGGACGATGCATTGGAAGAGGAGGAACCTGATGCCGGCGTCACGGCGATTGCAACGCTCCGCTTGTCCGAGTTTCCGAAGAGATCCTTGACGGTCAGCGTGACGGTGTAGGCCCCGGGGGTATCGAAGACGTGATCGTACTTCGCATCGGTGCTCTGGGCTACTACGATATCGGGCTGGGCATCGTACCGAACATCCCAGAGCATGCTCGAGGGCGACCCCGTGGAGCAGGATGGATCGAATGCAATCCCCTCTCCCGCCTGGATCTTCACGCGGCTGCTCGTGAGGCACGCGCTCAAGGACGGGCGGCGAACGACGAGGGTCTTCTGAGCGGAGTAGGGTTTGCCGGAGGCCATCACCACGGTCAGTGTGACCGTATACTCCCCGGGTTTCGCGTAGATATGTTCCACACGCGAGGCGCCGAGTTCCGCCTGGGCTTGCGGCGATTCGTCTCCGTAGAGCCACTTGAAGCCCGCGATCTGATCTCCCGGGGGGATGAAGGTGTTGGAAGCGTCGAAGGTGACATCGAGGGGGGCCACTCCGCCGTCGGGACTCATCTGGATCGAGAGCTCGGGCGAGGGCGGATTCACCGTGATGGTGATGGGCATGCGCATCGCTTTGCTCTCGGGATTCTGCGCGATGAGCGTGATGTGGTAGCTGCCCTCCTTTCGGTAGACGTTCTGGTAGGTCGCTCCCGCAATCGGCTGGGATTGATCGGCGTCTTCCCACGAGAATTGGATGAGGGGAACGCTCGTGACGGGAGTGAGCTGCACGGTGAGCGGAACCTCTCCGTGGATGGCACTGCCCTGCACATCGGGATTGCCGTCGAAGTGGAGATCCGGAAGGCTGAGGATTTCCGTCGCGTGCACGAGTGACGTGAGCTCGGCGATCTTGCCGCTTCCGTTCCTCACCTTCGCGGTGACCGAATAGATGCCGGGATTCTCGAAGGAATGCGCCACGCGCTTCAGATTCGCTCCTTCGTCGGTCTTGCCGTCACCGTACTCCCATTGAACGTCCTGCAGGGGTTCGGCGGTGTCCAGATGGAAGATGGTCCCGAAGGGCACAGGTCCCACGAGATTTTTCGGTTCCGCACGGAGAACCACGGGGAAAGGAAGCGGGGGGGGGTCCTCGATCGCAATCGTGCGTTGTAACGTGGCTTGCGTCTTGTTCTGGAGCTGAATGATCGCAATGACGACGACACGACCCGTCGCGTAGAACGTGTGGAGGATGTCGACGTTCTTGCTCGTCTCATCGGTCTTGCCGTCCCCATCGAAATCCCAATCCACTTCCTTGAGCTGCTTGGGATCGGTGAGGAGATTCTCGATGCTGAAGCGAACGGGCTTCGCGACGATCGGTTGCGCTGGCGTGACCGAGAACACTGCGGTGGGAATGGTCACGCGACGAGCGATCGTCCGTACGGTTCCGTTATCGAGCGTGATCGCAACGCTCACGACGTACGAACCTTGTCGATCGTAGATGGCCGTTTCCGTTGGCACGACGGTTTTGTCGTTCACGACCCCGTTGCCGTCCGTGTCCCACGCAAACTGGATCGGACGGTATCCGAGCTGCCGCAGCGTGGAGACGGCCTTCTCGGCGCTGAAGCTGACGATCAGCGGAGCCACGAAATCTTCGCTGCGCGTCGGACTCACAATCTCGAGCGAGAGCGGCGGCTCGCGGGTGATCATCACCGGCACGACGCCGCTGAGCGCGAGACCGGGCAAGAGGAAGATGCCGATCTTCACGAGACTGCGTTGGCGAACGGCGATCGGTGCGGACGATCGCGTGACACGCAGGAAGAGCAGCAGCCCAATGGCAACGAAAACCGCGGCGCCGATCAACGCACTGAGCGTACCGAGTGGTGGCAGGTTTTTGAGGGACGGGTCGGTGCTCGGCAAGAGCACGAGAAGAGCCCCGCACCAGAGGACATAGAGGAAATAGAGGCTCCCCACGAAGAAGAGAATGACGTGTTTCCATCGTGAGACTGCTACGGGAGACGCTCCCGTTGCCGTACCCACAGGAGCAGCTCTCGCTGGAGACGGCTTGGGCAGCGAGACACCATCGACAAGCTGCGCATCCGGCGCAGCAGCATCGGCCTGAGGGACTGCAGGTGGAGTACCCGGTGCTGGAGGCGTGTCTGCCAAGATTCAGGAGGAGCGGGGAGACAAGGATGCGTCGGACGATCCCATCGGAGGTGAGGGAGCATTCGGCGTGAGGGGAGACACGAGATCGAGGGAACCCGATGAGGGGTTGGACGCGGAAGAGAGATTCTCGCCCTCGAGAGTGGGCACGTTGACCTCCGGAGAAAGGGAATCGGCGCTCGAGGGAGGGATGATCGGGGGGGCGGCATTGTGGTCTCGTAGCGCAGCGCGGACGGTGATCGAGAACGGATGCGTTTTCGCGGAAGCCGCGCTCGGCGTCATCGCCCAGGACAAGGCGTTCACGAAGAATCGGTCGGCATCGATCCAGAGTTCTCCGGAGGCATCGAACGCAGAGACGAATGAGCGCGCATTCGCTTCGTCGAAAGCGGCGGACCTGGCGGCGGCGGATGTCCGCAGGAAACCGAGGAGCTTCTCGCGATCGAGCGATACGTCGTAATGATAGGCGCGATGCCCGTCGATCGTTTCGATCCCCCGGTCCCGCGTCACGGTCACCACCTCCGACTGCGCGCGCAGAACGCCCGGATCGGGGGTGAGGGTGGAAACGCCATCCGGCTTGGCAGCAGCCGGCAAGCGAACCCACTTGCCCTTGAATGCATTGAGCGCATCGAGGGAGAACGTTGTCGTCGGCGGATGCACGCTCACGGAATTCACCCGCAGATAGATTTCCGTCTGCGAGGCAACGATGACATCCGCGTCGGCATTCACCTCGTGCATCGCGTCGCCATTGCCGAGGTGTGCCGTCACGGTGAGATGGAATTGCGTTTGTTTGCCGCCGTCCTGGAGTCTGCCCACAAGCGTGAGATGCCCGCCCACGGCGCTGCTCTTCTCTCCAAAGGCGATATCGGCGGTCGCAGAGTACGTCGCCGAACGCAGCGTACTGCTTGCAAGCACGGCGCGATGGAGCACCTCCGCGGAAGGGAGAACGCTCGGCTTCGCGCAGGAGCCGAGAATCAGTGCGCAGAGAATCGCACACGGAGGAGTGAGGCGGCGCAAGAGCATAGGAAAAGACCGGAGATCAGTCTGCCTTAACTTGGAAAAATGTGCCACTGGATTCGTCCCACTCACCATCCTCCACTCGCCCCTCCTCCTCCAAACGATCCCCCGCCGAATCCCCCGCCTCCCCCTCCGCCTCCCCCGCCAAACCAGAACCCGCCCCGTCCGCCCCCGCGAGGCCAGCCCGTCTTCGAGACGATGTAATCGAAGAACAGGCCGAGGAGCACGAAGATCGGGATGGCGATCCAGAAGCTGTAGAGAAGCGTGAGGATGATCCCGATCGCACCGCCGATCACGCCTCCCAGCCACCACGATTTGCTGCGGGCGAGCAGCGATGCGAAGAGATGAAGGATGATGAAGCACACGACGAGGAAGAACGGGAAGATGCCGCTCGTGTCCTTCCCCTGCTGCTCCTGATCGGGCGGGTACTCGCCGCCGATGTGCTTCTCGAGCGCATCGATCCCGGCCAGGATGCCCTCATGGTACTTTCCCGCGCGGAAGAGCGGCGTGATGTCCCGGTCGATGATGCCTTTCGCGGTGAGATCGGGGACGGCGCCCTCGAGACCGTATCCGACTTGGATCGTCATCGTTCTTTCCTCCATGGAGATGAGGAGGAGAATGCCGTTATTCTTCTGCTTGGAGCCGATCCCCCACGCCCGCCCCACCTGCACACCGACGTCCTCGATCGCCTCGCCGCCGAGATTCGGAATGATCAAGACGGCAATCTCGTTGCTCGTCTGTCGCTGGTAGCCTCGCAGCATCTGCTGCAGGTCATTCTTCTGCTGCTGCGTGAGGATTCCCGCGCGATCGGTCACGAAGCCTTGATTGGGAGGCACAGAGAATGCGAGGACCGGGGTCGCAAGCAACAACACCACTGCGACCGGCCAGAGTCGACGGAGAAGGCTCATACGTTTATTGGGCAAAATTCACCGCCGGAGCGTTCTCGGATCCCGCCGCGCTCTGGAAGAACTTCTCGGGAATGAAGCCGAAGAGGCGCGCGACGAAGACCGTGGGTACGCGAAGCACCCGGACGTTGTAGCTCTGAACGGCGTTGTTGTAATCGCGCCGCGCCGTACTGATCCGATTCTCGGTTCCTTCGAGCTGCGTCATAAGATCACGGAAGGCTTGTGTCGCTTGGAGCTGCGGATAGCTCTCGACCGTCACGAGCAGCCGCGAGAGTGCGCCTTCGAACCCCTGGGCGGCGGCGATCTGGGCTCCCCGGTCATTGCCGGCGTTCTGCCACTGGGTGCGCGCCTGCGTCACTTGGAGGAGGGTGCTCTGCTCAAACTTCGCCGCCCCTTTGACGGTACTGACCAAATTGGGGACGAGGTCGAAACGCCGCTGGTACTGGGTCTGCACCTGCGCCCATGCGGAATCCACGCCGGCCTTCGCGGTGATGAGGCCGTTGTAGCTTGTGAGGATCCACAGAACGATGAGGGCGAGAAGGCCGAGGATGATGAGCCAAGGGCGACGCATGGGAGGAGAGAGGGAACGTGAAGACACTATAGCATGGAATGATAAGAGATGGGGACATGGGAAAATTGCGAGTTACGAATTGCAAATTGCGAATGAAACCCCCAAGAACCAAATCGCCATTCGAAACTCGCAATTCGCAATTCTCGCTCTATCGATCCCCCGAAATGTAGATCTCCCTCATTCCCGGCCGCTCGAAGAGTTCCAGGAATCGGAGAACTGCGTAGCCGACGATGCCGTACACGGCGATGGCAAGCACCGTTGTCCAGTCGATGAAGAACCCGAAGAGCGGTGAGGGCAGGAAGATTCCGACGAAGGGAGCGACCATCCGATCCGTGTAGTGATAGATCTGCGCGATGATGACGTTGTCGCGGCCGATAGCGAACATTTTGAGAACGAGTCGCGCGCAGAGAACACCCTCGAAGATGCGAAGGAGGTACGAGAGCACGCGGATGACGATCGGCGGGAGGAAGCGCATGAGCAGAGTCTATTTTCGTCCCCGCTGCCGCGTCAACTCATGATCTTCGATACTAGAGACCTTTGACTGGCGTTCACAGCGATCAGCTACGGAGCGAAGTGAACGGGAATCTGCACCAGATCCTGCTGCGAGCCGTCGCGAGGGGAGAAATCGAACAAGTCGATGGTGCCATCCTTCACCGCAGAAGGCGTGAGGCGAACCGGAATGCGGAATGCCCCGAACTGTCCCGCAGCCGAACTCTTGGCAAAAGCCGTGCCCTCCGTGAGGATCGAACCGTCTGCGCCGCGGATTCGGTAATTGAACTGGCTCTCAAACACTCTCGCCTGCCCCCGGATCGTGAAGGACCACCCCACCGTCTGGCCGGAAGCTGGAGAGGTGACCAGAATGTTTCCCTTTGTGAAAAATTGTGTCCCGAGCGAAGAGGAAAACGATGCCGTTCCCGGCGACGAGGATGGATCGGTCTCGTTGCGGGGAAGGTGGATCATGCGTCCAAAAACGATCACGAAGAGAACAGCGGCGATGGACGCAACGACGATACTGCCGCGAGCATCGGGGGCCGATTGATGATGACGGGGCAACATCGTAGAGACTCACTTCCAGAGAACGAGGACGATCGCCATGAGGAGGACATTCACCAGATCGTAGACGGCATAGAAGAGCCAGAGCGTGAGCGATCGGCCGTCGAACATGAAATGCATCAGCTTGACCGCCGCGATGAAGCCGAGCCAGAGCCAGAAGGTAGCGAGCATCTCCATGCGCGCCGTATCGGCATGGGCCCACGCGAGCACTTCCGCGATGACGCACGCGGTGACGAAATTGCAGAGAACCGCGACGAGCATCGCCACGGGCGGGCTTTTGCCCTGATCCATCTTCACGCCGGAGAGCCTGATCCACAGCGGCCCGAACCCGAATGGGGAGAACCAGGCGATGCCGATGAGCATGCTGACGATGGTGGCGAGGAGCGCGCCGACCAGATTGATGGGGACGAGGAGCATACGAGAAATGGAAAAGGTGCCGATAGCATAGCGCATTCAGGTGGGCATTCTTGCGCAATTCATGCATCGAAAAATCAATGCCAAATCTTGGCAAGCACACTTCGTAAGACGGAACGGAGAATGTCGTCGTACGGTGCAAACGACAACACCTTTGGTTGGCAGGGCTGGCTCCGGGGCGCCAGCTCTGTCGTATGTGATGGATCATCTCGTCTCAACCCTCTTCGTTTGATACTCTCCAGTCATCGGGACGTAGCTCAGTTGGCTAGAGCGTACGGTTCGGGACCGTAAGGTCGCTGGTTCGAGTCCAGTCGTCCCGACCAGTTCAGAAATGCAGCGCGGTTTACAAGGGCAGCCCACCCGCGGCGTGGCTCCCAGCGCAGCGCGTTCCCTTTCAAAAGAAAGTTCGAGCCTACGTTCCTAAGAAATGTTGGATACTCTTCCGGCTTTCCCGAGGAAAGCAGCATTTTGGCGTCCCTGCTTCGCAAAATGATCTCTCTCATCGGTTCGGCTCCTCCAACTTCTTCTCAATCCCTTGCTTCTCCACCTTGAGATGCTGAACCGCTGCCCGATTCTGTGACTTGTCCTCTGCCTTCTCCGTATTGAGCCTCCTCAGCATATTCTCTGCCCAGTCATCGGGCAGCGAGACCTGTTCGACGATCCTTCGCACCTCCTCAAGCAGTGACTCCTCCCGCAGATACTTCTTCTCCTTGCACGGCCCCTTCTTTTTGGTGCAGCGATAATAGTGATGGCCTTTCTGCTTCTCCGCTGTAATCGCACAGCCACACGAAGCGCAGTGCATGAAGCCGATGAAGGGGTACTCATGCTTTCTCTTACGCTGTTTCTTCGCTCTGCCTGCCATCACCCGCTGCACCTCGTCGAACAGGTCTTTCCTGACGATTGGCTCGAAGCATCCGGGGAAAAACTCCCCGTGAATACGCATCATCCCGTAGTAGATATGGTTCTGGAGAAGTTTTTGTATATCCCGCGCTTCACGTTCTCGGAGAGATTATCAACGTAGTATTTCGACTGTGAGAATGCGATGGAGAGCATGAATTTCCCTTGCGGTGTGTTCTCAAAGGTCATCGTCGGGAATTTGAGATCCTTGAGTTTGGCCGTATCCAGCATGTGGATGATGCGCCCTCCGTCCACGGAGTTCCTTGCGAGCCTGTCTGGATGCCACGCCAAAATGCCCTCGGCTTCTCCTCTAGCGAGAGTATCCAACATTTCACCGAACACGGTTCGGCCGGGTTCTTTGGCAGTTTTTGCCTCCTCGAAGGAGGCGACGATTTCCAGTCGTTCTTTTGCTGCGAATTCTCGAAGCTCAGCAATCTGAGCTTCGATGGAAAGAGCTTGTCTCTCTTCACTCTCTGATGATTTCCGAGCGTAGAGGACGTACTTCATGGCGAGATGGTAGCAAAAAAGTTTGCGGTTGGCGCATGACAAGGGAACGCGCTGCGCTGGGAGCCACGCCGCGGGTGGGCTGCCCTTGTAAACCGCGCTGCATTTCTGAACTGGTCGGCATTATACGAAAAAATCCGAACGGAGCTGTGCGGCGGCGCCTGACCCCCCCACCCCTACACCAGGCGCCGCCGCACGTTTTGGGGCTGCCAGGCCTCCGGCCGTTTCGGAAAAACTGCCAAAGAACCCGGAGGAACGTAGGCTCGAACTTTCTTGTTTACCATGAGCGTGTCGAATGGGGCGCGCCAACCGCAAACTTTTTTGTGACACAGACACGCCAAAAAGCTACAATTCGACCAATGCACCTTACCGACAATGAGAAACGGGATATTGCGAAGTATATCGAGGTGGGGAAACCCCTAGTCTTCTCCCATACAAGATGAGCATAAAGCGTACACCACATTCTCATGCAAATGAGCATGAATAAAGATGGCTGATTATCATGCGAGATGAGCATGGAAAGGAGGCAGAACGCCGCTCATTTCCGTGAGCCGTTTTTACA
>JACQCJ010000026.1 GCA_016201685.1 Candidatus Peregrinibacteria bacterium
AGAAGGCTGTTGCTGAAGGAGGGCAACATGTTGGTACTCACTCGAAAAAGGGGGGAGAAAATCCGCATCGGTGAGGATATTATCCTCACCGTTGTAGAAATCGACCGAGGCAAGATTCGCCTCGGAATCGAGGCCCCCCGCAAAGTTCTTGTCCTCAGACAAGAACTTCTCCCCCCGCAGGGGGGGAAAGAAAATCCGGTGGCTGCCCCCAAGGGGTAACCGCCACCCGGGATCGGTCGCACGCCCTCCAGCGACCGATCCCTTTTTTCGCAATCTCTGAAAACAACGAGAGCATGTCATGGTGAGCCTGTCGAACCATGGCATGCGGCGAATTGTCGCAGTTCGACGAGTTCACTGTGATAATTCAAACGTTTTTTCAGAGGTCACTTTCGTGTGTCAGCTTCACAGACCGACATTCCTCAAACGATCGATTCTTCGGTATGCTTTCTGGTGTTCGCACGCACATGCCCCTCGTCCTCTACAACACCTTCTCCAAGAAGGAAGAGCCCTTCGTTCCCCTCGAGCCGGGGAAGGTCACGATGTATACCTGCGGACCCACCGTGTATGGGCGACCGCACATCGGGAACTACGCCTCCTTCTTAATGGCGGATCTGTTGCGGCGGTGGCTGGAGGTGAGCGGCTGCCAAGTGATGCACGTGAAGAACATCACGAGCAGGCGAAGGAGGAGAAGACGGACCCGCTCTCCATCGCCCGGAAATACACGGAGCAATATCTGGAGGACGAACATGCTCTGAACATGCTCGAGCCCTTCGCGCGCCCGCGTGCGAGCGAGACGATTCCGGAGATGATCGCGATCATTCAGACGCTGATCGCGAAAGGGAATGCGTACGAAGCGGCGGATGGCGTCTATTTTTCGGTCGAGACTTTTCCCCAGTACGGAGCGCTTTCCGGCAATGCGCTTGCGAACCTCGATGCCGGCGCGCGCGTGAAAGTGAAGGAGGAGAAGCGGCATCCCGCGGACTTCGCTCTGTGGAAGAAGACGGTGGGAGAGAATGCATTGCACATCCTCCGGTGGCCGTCTCCGTGGGGCGAAGGATTCCCCGGCTGGCACATCGAGTGCTCCGCGATGTCGCGGAAGTTCCTCGGCCCGAAACTCGATATTCACACGGGAGGCGAGGACAACATTTTCCCACATCATGAATGCGAGATTGCACAGAGTGAATGTTCGGGCGGCAGCCCCTTCGTCCGGTTCTGGCTCCATCGCCGCCGCATCGATCTGGGAGAGGCGAAGATGTCGAAGAGCCTCGGCAATATCCTCTCGCTCCCCGATCTCGCGGCGAAGGGATACGATCCTCTCGATCTGCGCTACCTCTTGCTGAGCGTGCACTACCGCACGCCACTCAAGTTCACGTGGGAAGGTCTCGATGCGGCGAGACGGGCACGCCGCACCATCGTCGACTGGATGGAGCGAGAGGGGAGTGGGGAGTATGCATCAGCAGATGTGCATCACCAGACGTTCCTGCCCGAAGATGTCGCTGAGTTCGATCGCCAATTCAACGAAGCGATGGATAGTGACCTCAATACATCAGCCGCACTCGCCGCACTCTTTTCCTGTCTTCACCAAGCCAATACGTGCGCGCCGCCCTCAGGATCAATGAAGGATGTCCTGCGCTCTTTCATTGCGAAAGTCCGCACGACGTTCGGCTGTTTTGAGCCTGAGGGAAAAATCGAGATTCCCCCCGACATTCAATCACTCCTCGACGAGCGTGCTGCGGCTCGATTACGAAAAGACTTCGCGGCATCCGATCGTCTGCGCCGGGAGATCGAGGCGAAAGGATTCATCCTCAACGACACGAAAAACGGCATGAGAATGACAAAAAAGTGAATTTTCATCCACGCTGTGCACAGCGTGGCAAATGCGCAGAAAGTACACTATGTCAGGAAGGGAAAACGTATGCAACAGATTTTTTCATCAGTGCCAAGCCGATTTCATGGAGAGTTTCCTGCCATAGAGCTGACGAGAATCGACAAATGAAAACGTTGCAGGGGCTGCCAGGTGGCATTATCCACTCTCGCTTCGCCGTAACAGGTCGTGATCTCAGGCGTTCTTCCTGCTGCCACGTGTCCGTGCGGCGCTTGCGTCCACGGGATTTCCTTCTGTAGGATCGCCCAGATCCGCTCAGAAAGAAGGAGAGCGTGGTCATTGTCGAAGTCTGCCGTTCTTTGACATCCCGGCTCCTTGCCCCCGCGTCGCGGAGACAAGTTTCACATCCCTGCCTCATGGTTTCCTGTGTGCGGGCGATCGTGCGTTTTTTTGTGTACGGTCCGGAGGACAACCCTCCCGGGTTCGTCATCACCTTATTATTTTGGTCTCTTTCTCCGATGTACTCTCTTTATAGTTAAGGAGGAGAGCGCTTTCTCCCTACACGGGGACGGCTGCGCTCGTTCCTATACCTGAAGAGGAAGAGAACGGATCGTCCATCTCCCCACAATCCATTCGATTTTTTATTTCCCTATTTCCTTCTTCCTATGGACATTTCTCGTTTGAAGAAAGTCCTGGCAGGAGTTTCCGTCGCTGCGATCACGCTCGCGCAAGTGAGTGCCGTGTTTGCCAGCTACGGAGACGTCGCCTCGGGAGTCTGGTTCGCGGATGCCGTCAAAGCATTCACGGATGCCGGCTACCTCGACGCTGCTCAGGCCAACTTCCGCCCGAATGACAATGCGAACCGCGCGGAATTTGCGAAGCTCGTCGTTGAGCTCAATGGCGGAATCCTCTCCACGCCCCCCGCGGTCGCCACCTTTAACGATGTGAAGGCATCCGCGTGGTACTACAGTTATATGGAGGAGGCCGCGAAAGAAGGCTGGGTGAAAGGCGACAACAACTGCGCCGGCACTCATCCTTGCTACGCTCGTCCCGGTGCGAACATCAACCGCGCCGAGGCCGCCGCCCTCATCGTCCGCGCCTTCTCGTTGGAGGCGACCAGTGCCGCACCGCAGTTCGTGGATAACCCCTCGGGCCAGTGGTACACCGATGCGATCCAGACCGCTGCGGATCACTGCGTTCTCCAGGGCGACGACGCGACAGGCCGCGTGCGCCCGGGGGACAACATGAACCGCGCCGAAATGGTCGTCATGCTCCACCGCGTGGATCAGGGCCTCACCTACGGCACGGATTGCGGCAAGAATCAGCCGCCTGCCGGCACGGCGGGCATCAAGGCCGCCACGGCGGTTGCCGCCATGACGGTCGATGTGGATTTTACGACGAAGGTTGACCAGGCCTCCGCCGAGACCGTCAAGAACTACACGGTCACGGCAGGAACCGCGCAGGTCAAGGTGACCGCAGCCAAGCTCACCGGTGATCACACCGCTGAACTCACGCTCGACACCGCCCTCGATTCGTCGTTGACCTACACGGTCGCCGTTGCGGGCGTCATGACGTCCGATGGCAAGACGTTTGCGGATTCCGCGACATTCAAGGGATTCTCCGCCTTGCCGAAGGGCACCGGCGTCCTCGAAGTCTCGGTGTCCTCCAAGAATCCCGTCGGGGATTCTGTTCCCAAGGGGGGGCAGGGCGTTTCCATGGTTTCGCTTGATCTGACGGCTTCGTGCGACGACAGCGTCTCGATCAGCGACCTCACGGTCCTCCACGAAGGATTCGGAAAGACGGCAGACATTGACGGTCTCTACGCCGAGATCGCCGGCGCCCGCGTCTCGCGCAAGCGCACCATCGATTCCAAGGATCAGGTGGCCACGCTCCACTTCACCCAACCGGTGGCAGTGGCCGCGTGCAAGACCGTGACCCTCGATCTCGTCTCGGATATCTCCACGACGGCAGATACGTCCGCCGAACACAACATCGTGGTGGAACTCCCGTCCGACGTGATGTCGAACGCCAAGGAGGTGAAAGGAAGCTTCCCGCTGCGGGGAAACACGTTCCGCGTTGCCGCGGTGGCAGCAGGAACGGTGACGATTGATTACCGCACGGTTTCCCCCGACACGGTCAAAGTCGGAGACACCGCCGCGGCGATCGGCAAGTTCCAGCTCTCGACGAGCAGCACCGAAGACGACACGGTCTACAGCATGACGCTGCAGCAGAACGGCACCGTCCACGACGGTGACTTGAAGAATCTCAAGATCATCCGCAGCGACGGCACCGTCCTCACGAACGCGCTGGACACGACGAAGGGCCAATACGCCACGTTCGTGTTCAATCCGCCGTTCATCGTCAAGCAG
>JACQCJ010000032.1 GCA_016201685.1 Candidatus Peregrinibacteria bacterium
CTCGTAAGCCAACAACTGTTTCGATTCAGACTGATCTACTCCGTGGGGTCAGCGTGTAATTCCACTCGCCATGGAACGCTTGTCGTGTGAGCGAGAGCGTGGCGAATTCTTGCTTCGTCACAACTCGGCCTTTCACGTAGGCATTCGTGTCGAGTTCGGCCTGAATCGTGAGACCCTTCTCCGTCGTTGTATGAGAGATGAGCTCCACAATGAGTTCTCGACTCACGAGTGGCTCTCCACGCCAATTCGCCGTGATGTGGCAGAACATCCGATGCTCGATCTTGTTCCATTTGCTCGTGCCTGGCGGGTAGTGAGAAACGCTGATCGTGAGACCCGTCTCATCAGAAAACTTCTGCAGTTCGAGCTTGAACAGCCTGCTGCGGCTGGCATTGCTCCCGCCGCCGTCGGCAGTGATGTAGAGCTCTGCGGACTTCGGATATGCCTCACGTCCGACACTGTTCCACCATCGACGAATGGTTGCGACCGCAAACTCTGCGGTGTCCTTGTCGATGCCGACACTGACAAAGCCCTTGTTCTTTGCGATGTCGCAGACTCCGTAGGGAATGGCTTTCCCGAGTTTCTTGTCGATGAAGTCGTGGACTTTTACCTGACGGGGCGTCCCCTGCGGCGCCCATTCCTTCCCCCCGTTCTTGTAGTTCTCAATGAGTTCCTTCTTCTTCGTGTCGATGCTGATCACGGGGTCTCCGCGTTTTTGAAACATCGTCGCCGTCTCGTGAATATGGAGGAACTGCGCGTTGCGGTCGTGGTTGGAAGATCCCTCCTTGGTCTTCTGATTTCCCTGCAAGCTGTACTTCTGCAAATGGAGTTCCCCTGCCACCGTCGTGGAACCGACCCTGTGCCCTTTCGCGCAGAGTTCCTTCGCGAGTTTCCGTGCGCTCTTGCATGTCCAACGGATGCCGGACATGGGATCTCCTCGCTTCATGGGTTCGATCAGGGCATCACGATCGCAGAGGAGTGCAGGATCGTTCGTCGTCACCCGCTTGCGTCCGCCGCCGGATCTGCGGATGCGGCCATCCGGAAACGGAGAAGCATCCAGATCACTCTTGCCGCGTGTAATGCGAGGACGTGACACGCCCGTCGCTTCCCACACACTCGTGACGCCACCGCGCCCGAGAGCTCGCGCCTGGGCTGCGCACCACAACCTTCGGGCGCGCTCATCGAGATGGGGAGCGATCAGCTTGTAGCTTTTCTCCAATGTGGCCATGGGGGATTCCATGGTTGGAGAGTGTAACACTTATTCATGTGCGAGACCTTAGATTCCATTCCTTTGTTTTCCGATGAGAGTACAGGAATTCACACAGGCCGATCTGGAGGCGCGGCTGAGCGCGGGGCCACTGCCCGGCAACCTCGCAAATGCAATGCGCTCGATTCACACGTGCGGTGATGCTCGCGAGCAACTGGAGCAAACGCAGCGCGTGCTCGTTCGATTGCAACAATACATCGAAGGACTCCGCACTGCCACGAAGGCAAATCTGTGTCGGGATCTCTACGAGGGTATGCTCATCGGACACATCCAGGCCATTTCCAGCACATTGCGCGCTCAAGTTCCCCGTGTGACTGTTCCCTACATGGAGGCAAGAGACCTCGTGGCGGATATTCTCTACAGAGGCATCCGACACAAGACGGGTTCCCCTCATCGGAAAGTCAATGATTTGTGGGGAGACGAGGATGAACCCCTGTTCACTGCGGGAAAACTTACTCGCACCCAGGCTCAAGGAAAAGACAGTCACGGGAGCATCCGAGGATTGCGCTACGACGAAGCCATCCGCACCGGCGCCATCAATCCTGCCGGAAGAGTGGAGGTGACATCCAAGAAGAAAGGGGCTCTTGGCGTGGACGGTGGGAAGCAATTCGGCCAAGTTGTCGCACAGATGCTCATGCAGAATGGTCTGGAGAGAATGAAAGACGGGGGACAGGGGGCGATCATATTGATCGCGCGCAATGCGAATCATGCCGGTCGTGCGCAGCACATTGTTGAGCCTGCCGTTGAGAAAGGCTTCGCCTGTCACGTTGCGATGAACGTGACCGAACCGGGACATCGCACCGCGCTGGAGCCTGACGGGACAGAGGCTTTCATCGGCACCAATCCCCACGGGTACGGCATCCCGACGATGGACGAAACGGGAAATCTGTACTGCGAAGGCGCGACGACCGAAACGACGGAAGGGAACTGCAAAGTCTCCTCCGACAACGGTTTACCGGTACCGTACGGTTTCGTCCATACACACGATCGAAGACCGACGACGGATCCAGGCGTTCTGTATCGCTCTGGGAAAAAGGGATTTGTTCTGCCCCATGGAAGCGATTACTCGCGTTACAAGGGAGGCATGTTCGGCATTGGAGTGGAACTCTTTGTGGATGCAGCGAGTGGAGCCACCGAGCATGAAGTACTGGTTCCGGCGGGGAACAATATTTTCGCGACGATCTGTGAGGTCGGCAAAGAAACGCACCAACTGCTGAGTCAGAGAGTCGCAGCAATGGCGAACTCTCCAACCGTTTCCCATGAACCGGTCCGACTGCCTTCGAGACAAGGGAAGAGAAAACTGGAGGAGGCGCGGCAATCCGGAGTAACAATCGCCGAAAAGACGTGGAATATGCTGTTGAAACGACAGCAGGAACTTCGGAGAGAATGAGAATCACGGACACACATTCCCCGCACCACCCATCATGGTTGCACGAAGGTTCAGGACAGAACTGCAGATCATCCGCTGGAGCAACACAGGGAAGTGGCGTAGAATCTCTCCATGCTCTTCCTCGTCGTCTTCGCCGCAAAGTATCTGTACCTCGTCGTGATCCTCGCTGCGATCATTGTGGTAGGAAAGATGGAGAGACACAGGCGGAAGCAATTGCTGTTCCTCGGGATGATCAGTCTCCCTCTGACCTTCATCGTCGCGAGACTCGCAGGGTACCTCTTCGACGATCCACGCCCCTTCGTCCTGGGGAACTTCACGCCGCTCATCGACCACGCGGCGGATAATGGCTTTCCCTCGGATCACACGCTCCTCACGAGCGCCATCGCATTCCTCGTGCTCGCGTTTGAGAAGAAGATGGGGCTATGGCTCTTGCTCCTGAGCGCGATCGTCGGGCTGGCGCGCATCGCTTCCGGGGTTCATCACATCATCGATAGTGCGGGAGCCATGGTTATCAGCGGGGCCGTGCTCGTCGCGATTCTCTCGCTGCGGAAGAAGTCCGCTCCCCCCCTTCTTCGCCGACGACTGCGATGAAGAGAGGCTGATGAGACAAGAAACAAGGCCCAAGAGATAAAGAATGTAGAATGACTTTGGAAAATTATGTGCATCTTGTCTCTTGTCTCTTGAAATTTCACTCGCATGAAACAATCTTTGCAGCAAGCGGCCCATCGGTTCTTCGTCCTCGGCATGGTGGTGAAAGGCATCGACGGCATCCTGGAGCTCGTGGGCGCGACCGTTCTCTTCATTGCAAGCCCGGAGAATCTGACTGCCCTTGCGATCTTTCTCACGCAGCATGAACTGAGTCAGGATCCGAGCGATCTTCTTGCGAATACTATCCTCACGATCACGCAAGATCTCACCGTGAGCGCGAAGCTCTTTGGAGCCTTCTACCTTCTCATCCACGGCTGCGTGAAGATCTTTCTCGTCTGGAATCTTCTCCAGGAACGACTCTGGGCTTTCCCTGTCTCGCTCGGGATACTGGGCCTCCTGACCATCTTCCAATTGTACCGCCTGAACGTCCATTTCTCCGTCGGACTCGGCATTCTGACCTTGATCGATCTCGTCGTGATCGGATTGATCGGAATGGAGTGGAGGTTTCGTGCACGGAGCGGTATGACTTCAGCGTGAAACCGGGGCGGTCGCAGAAAAGTGCCAAGAGCCAAGGCGCCAATCGCCAAACAATTTTTTAAGTCATCAAGAAGACGCTTGAAACTTCAAACCTGTTCTCTTGATGAATTGTTTGGAATTTGGAACTTGGCACTTGGTTCTTTTCTACGACTCTCTTGCGTGAAAGGTTTTATCCATATCCATACCGCCGCACGAACATCCTCTTCGCCATCTGCACCGTCGTGAGGTAGGTGAGAACGATGCCGAAGAGCGCGAGGATGGCGGCGGCGGGGAGCACCGCGAAGTGGAAGGCATGCGCAAGGTGGGAGAACGGGATCGCGAGACCGATGATCGTGATGAAGACGGAGGAGACCAGGAGGAGCGTGCTCGGCCGGCTCTGCGTGAACGGGATTTTATCGGTACGGATGACGTGGATGACGAGCGTTTGGGTGATGAGCGATTCCACGAACCACGCGGTGTGGAACGGCACTTGGGTGAAGCGGAACGCGAGGAGGAGGATGGCAAAGGTGAGGAAATCGAAGAAGGAGCTGATGGGTCCGAAGACGAGCATGAACCGCCGGATGGATTGGATGTCCCACTTGCGGGGCTTGCGGACGGAATCCTCGTCCACCTCATCGGTGGGGATCGCGAGCTGCGAGAGATCGTAGAGGAAGTTATTCAGGAGCACCTGGATGGGGAGCATCGGGATGAAGGGCAAGAGGAGACTCGCGCCGGTCATGCTCAGCATGTTGCCGAAGTTGCTGCTCGTGCCCATGCGGATGCTGATTGGCATGGAGCGCGTGGATGATGCGTTCCTTCTGCAATGGCGTGAGGCGCGCGAAGACATTGGTGGACCGCACGGCCGTGCGCAGTTCCTCGTCCTCCATGGCTTCGATCTCGTCGCCCTCGATCATCTTTTTCACGTCGAGCCCCACCTCGCTGCAAATCTTGCGAGTGACGAGCGGATTATCGCCCGTAAGTACTTTCACCTCGATGCCGAGCTTGTGGAGAGCATCGATCGTTTCCTTGGCGGTCGGCTTGGGCGGATCGAGGAAGGCGATGTAACCGCGCAGGATCAAATCGCGCTCGTCATCCCGGGAGAAGCTGCGCTGCCGAGTCTCGGCGTCCTTATAGGCGACGGCGATCACGCGGAAGCCCTCGCTGCTCAGCTTGTCGTACTCGGCCTTGAGGAAGCTGAGGTTCTCCTTCTCGATGGGATGGACTTCTTCGTCGAGCTTGTAGTGGCTGCAGCGCTTGAAGATCTCCTCGGGCGCCCCCTTGGCGATGAGCCGGTGTTTGTCGTTCATGAGCACGACGACCGACATGAACTTGCGGGCGAAATCGAAGGGGATTTCGTCCACTTTCGCGATCTCCTCGAGCACGATCTTCTGGTGACTGAGGATCGTGCGATCGAGGAGGCCCTTGAGCCCGGTCTGGAAGAAGCTGTTGATGTACGCGTACCGCAGCACCGTCTCATCCTGGTTGCCCACGACATCGCAGAAACGCTCGAGCACGATCTTATCCAAGGTGAGCGTGCCGGTCTTGTCGGTGCACAGCACGTCCATCGCCCCAAAGTTCTGCATGGAGCTCAGCCGCTTCACGATCACCTTCTTCTTGGACATCGCGATGGCGCCCTTGGAGAGATTCATGGCGACGACCATCGGGAGCATCTCCGGCGTGAGCCCCACCGCGACGGCCAGCGAGAAGAGCAGCGCCTCGATCCTGTCACCCTTGGAGAGAACGTTGATGGCGAAGATCACGACGATGAGGATGAGCATCGTGCGGATCATGAACCACGTGAGTTTCTTGATGCCCCGGTCGAAGCTCGTCTCGACGTGCATCGCGGCGAGCCGGCGGGAGATCTCGCCGAACTGCGTGGAGAGACCTGTCTTGATCACGACCCCCAGCGCCGTGCCGCTCACGACACTCGACCCCATGAACGCGATGTTCGCAAGGTCGGCAATGCTGCAATCTTTCGTCGTGACCGGGGCCGGGAATTTCTCCACGGGAAGGGATTCTCCGGTGAGCGACGCTTGATTGATGAAGAGATCTTTGGAGGAGAGGATGCGCAGATCGGCCGGGATCATGTCGCCGGCGAAAAGGTCGACGATGTCCCCGGGAACGATGCGGCTCATCATCACCTCGCGCGATTTTCCGTCGCGGTACACGGTGGAAGTCGACCGGACCATTTCGCTGAGCTTCTCGGCCTCCTTGCCGGCCCTGAACTCCTGGAAGAAGGAGAGGAGCACGCTGACAACGGCCATCGATGAGACGAGAACGCCGCTGATGTGGTCACCGAGGAAAAATGAGAACGCCGCGATGATGAGCAGAACGACGACGAGAGGGTTCCCGAATTTCAGCAGGAACTGGAAGATGACGCTGTGCTTCTTCCTGCACGCGAGTTCATTGGGACCGTGCTGCTCCAGCAGCTCTTCCGCTCGCTCGCTCGAGAGTCCCTTGAGGGAGGTTCCGAATTTCTCGAAGAGGATGGCTGATTCCACGCCCGCAAACTGCGCGTACTCCACGCAGGTGCCGGGAACGTGTCTGCCGCTCTTGAGAAAGCTACGCATGCGGTGCGGTGGAAAAATGTGGAAGAGACGCGGTGAAGATCCGCAAAAGGCTAGTGACGACCATGGATGTTGGCAAGCATTCGGAAAGAATACATTTGTTAGCTCGTTTGCTGGTTAGCTTGACCAAGAAACGAGCGAACGAGCTAACCAGCTAACAGTCGATTCAAGCAGTCATTCCCTCCCTAAATACTGCTCCAGTTTTTCGACGAGCTGGTGGATTTCGATCGAATTCTTCACGAGGTACTCGTGGACGCTCTTGAACTCTTTGCACATCTCGCGGTAGCTTTCCTTGTCGTAATTCGTGACGACGAGCACGGGGAAGCTGTATTGACGATCGTGCAGATGTTTGAGAATGGTGAAGCCGTCTGCCTTCGGCAGACGCAGATCGAGGAGCAGCAGATCAGGGTTGTTCTTGTCGATCGACTCCATCGCCGCGACTCCGTCGCCAATGGTGACCACTTCGACGTCGTGGTCCTGGAGTTCGATCTCGAATTCGTAGAGTTTGGTGAGGAGCTGGTCGTCATCGACGATGAGGATGCGTTTGCCCATAGGGATGGAGTGGGAAGAAACTGTACAATTTCGAGGAATTCAAGCTGCGACCCCGGGCGTTTCAATTCAATTCTCGTACCCCGCAATCCATGTTTGCAAATCCACTTCCTTGCCGTCAGAGCCTCGAATGAAGCCATCGCGTTCTTGGCTACCATCCACTTTGTTCCAAACGAGTTGTTCCCCCGCCTTGAAGCGGTAGAACTTCCCCTGCGGAGTTTTGAACCCTACTGGCTGCATCGTGCGTTGATCGACACGCTGTTCGTACAGCCGCCATTCCGGGATAGATGGTCGGTCGGGTGTAGTGGGTGATTGATTGGTACTCATAAGGCTATTGTAGCATATCTGGCATATCTGATCAAGGTTGGCTTCCCACCAATTCTTTTGGCCGCTGCCCCTTCGGCGTCACACGCAACTTCAGGCGCTCGGGGGACACACGGAAGAACAGTGTGTAGTCTGGAGTCTGTGGCAGCGGCTGGGCACAGGGCGGAGGATCGGCGGAGAAGGTCTTGCCGAAGTACGTCGCCATCTCCTCACCGATCGTGCTCGTGGGGACGAAGCCGGATGCAGGCTCGACGAGGATTGATCCTTGGGAGATTCTTTGGAAGGAGAGATTCGCGAACCTATCCCCGTACTGGATGGCGTTGTCGATCTGCCAGAAGATCGCTGCGTTGAGGGGCGAGTGCCGCGTGTAGCCGTAGAGCGGCGGATGGTTGCCCTCCACGTACAAGTAGCGATCGATCGAGCAGCGGTCCATCACGGCATCGAGCGCGTCCGCCGCCGCGCGCACGGGAATTTCTTCGCGCGCGGTTCCAGCGAGCGCATTCGAGTATTGGGGATGCATGAGAGTGAGAAATGGGATGGCACTCAGGACAAGCGCGATCGCCGCGAGCCACGGGACGAAGCGCCAGTGCCATTGCTTTGTGGCGGCATCGCAGAAGAGGATGAGCAGCGTGAAGAAGAACGGAACGGCAAAGACGAAGTGGTGCGACTGGAAGTCTCCGCCCATGCCGACGGCCGTCGTCGCGAGGTAGAGTGCGACGATCGCGGTGACGATGCGGACGCCGAGCGTTCGCAGGGAACGACCGGATTCCCGAAGAGAGAGGACGAGCCAGACGGCGAAGAGGAACAGAATGAGGATCGGCAGAGCCCACGAAAAACTGAAGAGATTCCTGAGCACCCGCCACTGCGCGAATCCCCTCGCCCACAGCGGCCCGAATGCCTGGATGCGGAAGCCCATCACCGCCGGAAGGTAGAATGCGAGGTAGGGCTGCAACCACCCAAAGAACATCATGACCGTCCCGCCGATGAGGGTCGCGACGACCGTCGGGGCGAGGAACGCTCGCAGGAGGCATCGCGGATGCGGATCGATGAGAAGCACGCACGCGAGCGCCGTGAGAAGGAAGGGTTCTTTGAAGCCGCAGGCGATCCCGAGCGCAAGCCCAGATGCGATCATCCGTCGCCACCCGAGCGTCCGCCGAGGCGGATGATCGAGAACGAGCATGACGAAGAGTGTCCCGAAGAACGCGCCGAAGAATTCCGTCTGCCACGCGCCTCCCCTCTCGGCTTGGTACAGGGTGAACAGAATCGTCGCGAAGCCCGTGAGCGCGAGGATCATCGCTCGCAGAACGCCAGATGTCTTGATCAATCGACGGCTCATCCAAAGAACAACCACGACCGGGGTCGCGAGGATGAGGAATGACCCGAGCAACCCCCCGAGCAGTCCGTTGCCGAAGAACGTGAGCGAGAGCGCGGCGAGCACGTCGATGCCCGGCGGCTTGTTATCGAAGAGATCGCGGTAGAGCGTGAGACCGTTGAGTATTCCTCTCCCCATCGCCCAGTAGTACGGACCGTCATTCACGTACGCATGCGCATGCGCCACGTACCACGCGCGCGCGAGCCACTGGATGATCGCTTGAGTCGCGGAATACGCGAGAGCGGCACCCGATAGAATCCAGAGAAGGCGTTTTCGGAATCGCGACGAATGGAAATTCATAGAATCGCGAACATGGTACATCCAGAAAATATTTGTATCTCCTGGTGGAGCGGGCACCTGTGGTGAGCCGGGGTCAAACCATACTCGCCCGCGTGTCTCCATGTATTGCAGTGCCCCGATGTATTTGTGAGCCTTCTTCTCATATCATCAATTCATGCCCAAACCTCTCGCCGATCGCCTGATCGTAGCCGTGAAGATTCCCGGCCTGATCGATTACCAATTCCTCGGAAGCACGAAAGCTCTTGCGGCATTTGAGAAAGCGATTCGAAGAAGTCTTGACGAGGCACAGGGACAATTCCGCACACTCGTGACAATGCGGAAGGAGGACGCGACGTTCCAAAATCTCGTGGGGCCGTTCTTCCGCATGGACGAATCGCTCGAGCTCCTGTGGATGTTCCTCCTGCAGTACAACGACGCCGTCGGCACGGCGCACACGCGGGGTCTCATAGCGAAACTGCAGCCAGCCATCGTGCGATTTTCCAATGAGACACTGCTCGATGAGAAATTCTATCTACTCCTGAGCACTGTCAGGACACACCGCGGAATGAGTCATGACCAAAAGCGTTCCCTCGATCTTCTGCTTCGCGATCGAAGGCTCGCGGGCGTGGAGCTTCCGACAGCCAAGAAACGGCGATTGCGTGCGATCAATGCACGCCTGAGCGCGCTCGAACGGACGTTCTCGAATCACGAACTCAAGAGCCAGAACCGGTTCTTCCATCACTTTCCCGATGACCGCGACATTCGCGCATTCCCGCCCATGGAGAAAGAAATGGCAAAGAAGGAAGCGCGGCGACGAAACCTCCCGGGATTCGTCTGCACCCTGAGCGCGCCGTCGCTGCGCGCGGTGATGAAGTACTGCTCGAATCGGTCCATCCGCAAGCGCTTCGCGAAGGAAAGTTTTTTGATCGCCTCCAAGGGCAGAGACGACAACCGGCCCGTCATCCTGGAGATTCTGCGGCTGCGTGAGGAGAAGGCCCGGCTGCTCGGATTCCGGGACTTCGCCGATGAAGCCCTGCAGAATCGGATGGTTCGTGATCTGCGAAAGATTCAATCGACGGTGCGGCGGGTGCAACGTGCGGCTGCGCAAAGGGCGAAGCGGGAGCTCGAGATTCTGCGACAACACTCGGGATTGCGTCGCCTGGAACTGTGGGACGTTTCCTACGTTGCGAACATGTACGTGCTGGAACGCTTCAAGGTCAATGACGAGGCGCTGCGACCGTACTTCCCGCTCGAGCAGACGGTGGAGGGAATGTTCGCCATCGCACGGCGGCTCTTCGGGGTGCAATTCCAGCGGATGCCTGGCGCTTCGTACGCGCCCGACGTCCGCACCTTTCGCGTGACGAGGAACGGCGCGACGATCGCGTTCTTCATTCTTGATCTCTTCGCGCGACCCGCCAAGCGACCGGGCGCCTGTTGCAATTGCCTTCGCAGTTCGAAAGTCCTCGGAAAGAATCGGATTCTGCCGATCGTCCTCACCATGTCCAATGCGGGGAAGAGCGAGCGGGAGACGCTCTTGACCCATGGAGACGTTCAGACGATGTTCCACGAATTCGGCCATGCGCTCCACGTGATGCTCAACGAGAACACGTACGCGAATCTCTCAAGCTTCCACACCGAGTGGGACTTCGTGGAGCTGCCCTCGCAGCTGCTCGAGAACTGGTGTTGGGAGAGAGATGCACTTGCGCTCTTCGCAAAGCACAAGGACACGGGGGCCATTCTCCCCGCACGGATGTTGCGCAATCTCGAGCGCAAGCGGCTCTTCCTCCGCGGCTACGAGTGGCTCATGCAGTGCGAGTACGCGCTGCTCGATCTTGCACTCCACACCAAATCGATTCCAAGGACTCTTTCCGCGCTCGACCGGTTCTGTCTCGAACACGCGAAGAAGCATCTGGGGATGCTCCCGATCCCCTCCTTCTGGAAGAAGCACTGTTCCTTCTCGCACCTTTTTTCGGGCGGCTACGCGGCGGGCTACTACTCGTACCTCTGGTCCGCGATTCTGGAGGCTGATGTGTTCGCGAAGTTCAAGAAGCACGGAATTTTGAAGAAGAGTATGGGCGAAGAATTCCGGCGGAAGATCCTTGCGCAGGGCACCCGCTCCCCGGGCGAAGAACTGTTTGAAGCGTTCGTGGGAAGAGAGCCGGATGTGGGGGCGTTTTTGAAGAAGGAGGGGTTGCTTCAGTGAGTGGAGGAAAATCTCAGCAATTTTGTCACCCTGAGCTCGCCGTAGGGCGACAAAATCCTCATTATCACGGTTCGACGGAGCGCGGGACATTCTCGAAAAGCTCGTCGACACTTCCATTCCTCTCGGCCTCGATTCGTCCACGAGTCGCGCGAACATTGATTTGCTCCTGGGCTTCTTTCGACTGGAGATCTTCTTTCGGCACATCGCCTCCGGCGACATGAATCTCGATGAAAGGAAATACGGCGAGCGGAAGAAGAAGGAATCGCGGTTGCGGTGGCTCGCTGATCAACTCAAGACGGTCCCCGAGCGGACAATTGTCATCGGTAATGCCGAGAAGGATCTGACCGGGGCGACGCGAGCCGGGATGCGTTTCATCGCCATTCCGAATCGGTACACGAAGGAGAACGACTTTTCCGGCGCAGACGCGACGCACGCTTCACTCCAAGGACTGTCCGTCCGGGAGATCGAACGGATCATGGCATCCACGATCCCGATATGATTGCGTTCAGTTCGATTTCTCGGACATCGACTTTTTGGCAATCAGAAGAATAAAACCAGTTTCTCTGATGTTTCGATGGACTTCGAACGAGACATGCTCGTCCTCGAGGGAAAAACTATCCGCACCGTGGCATCCATGCCATCGGCGCCTCGCCTCTCATTCACCCCCCGCGAACACGGGGAGTTCCTTCCCGTGTTCGCCGCCTGGGCTCCGTCTCCCTTCATCGACCATGCGCGCCGGAAATTCCATGGAAGCATCGGTCGCGCTCTGGGGGCAATGATCGTCTTCACTCCGCTCCAGATCGTCCACGCGACGCACGAGCGGCGGACGATGTGCATGCGCGACGATGGCCTGGGACATGGACGCCGGCGCACAGTGATGACCGAGATTGAGACGATCCGCTGGTCGATGAGCACGTTCGCGCCACGTGGGAGAGTGAGGATGGTGATGCATCGCCGTCTGCGGGTGCGCGCCTGCGCTACTGCGCTCCTGCGCGATCAATCTGCTCGATCGCATTCTGTGCGACCGCGTTCCCGGGATTGTACCGCAGCACCGAGACGAAGTGCGTTCGGGCCTCGGGGAACTTTCCCATTTTTGCCAAGAGCGCTCCGGCATTGATCTGCGCCTGCTGGAAATTCGGCTGCATCTGCGAAACCTCCTCGTACTGCCCGAGTGCTTCCGTGAGCTTCCCTCGCTGCTGCAATGCCACCCCCAGGTTGTAGGCTGCCTGGGCGAAGAGCGGCTCGATCTGGAGCGCATGCCGATCATCCGCTATCGCCTCATCGATGCGACCGTCCTCGAAATACAATGCTCCGCGATTCAGGAGAGCCTGCGCGTACCGCGGATTCTTCTCGAGCGCGTTCGCGTAGGCCGCATAGGCCTTCTCATGATCGCCCTCCTGCGTGGAGAGGAGCCCGAGGCCCAGGTACGGCTCGGCGCTCGTGGGATCAAGCTGCTTCGCTTTCGCAAATTGTTCTTCGGCTTCCCGGAACATTCCCTTCTTCACGTACACGGCTCCCAGGTTGTCCCGAATCTTGGCGTGATCCGCTTCCTGCAAAGCAAGAAGAAGTTCCGCAACCGCCGCATCCAGATCTCCTCTGCGCCGATGTACGTTCGCCAGATTATTGTGCGCGGCATAGGAGTGGGGGTAGAAGCGCAAGACGCTGCGGAAGAGCGACTCCGTGTCCTTCCAAACCAGCGACTGCTGGAAAGAGAGCCACGCGAGGAGAGTGAAAAGGACGGCCGTGCATCCTCGTAGCCACTGTCCCCTCACACGCGACAGGCCATCGTCGAGCGTGGCCCACAGCGTGCCGAGGAGGAAAAAAAGGCCGAGGACCGGGAAATACGCGTACCGATCGGAGGCGGAGTAGAGTTCGCCCGCCTTGGCGAGATTCGTGAACGTCGGCGCGAGGGTCACGAGGAAAAACAGCCACCCGAAGCACAGGTCGCGAGAGCGTGTTCGCGCAAGCCAGACCCCGATCGTCACGACGATGACTGCGAGGAACGAGAGCATCAATTTCAGCGAGTCGAATCCCGTCGAGCCGGTGAAAGGATAGAGGACGGAAAAGCCGTGGGGGACAACGATCTTCTGCAGAACGAAGATCACGCTGTGCGCCCCCATGAGGAGAATCGAGAGCGGCGATGACTTTCCCAGCACTTCCGTTTTCCCGTAGAGCGCGATGATGCCGAAGACGATCGAGAGGAGGAGAAAGGGAAATTTCTCGAGCAGAACGCGTCGATCCCACCACTTCCTCCCTTCTCGGACATCGATCAGGACGAGGACAAGCGGCATCGTGATGACGGTGACTTTGGAGAGGAGGCCGAAAAGACAGAACAGGACGCTCGCGACGTACGTTGATCGTCGAGCGGAGGTCCTGAATGCGAGAAACGTAAGAAGCGACGCAAGGTAAAATCCCGTCGCAAGCTGATCCTTGAGTGCCGATGCCCACGCGACGGCCTCCACCTGCAGGGGGTGCAGCGCGAAGAGGAGCGCACCGATCCATGCCGCGCGCTTCGAACGGGAGAGCGCACAGAGAAACGCCATGGCCAGGATGCTGTTTCCCGCGTGCAACAGCAGGAGCGCCACGTGATAGGGAAAAGCCGTCGTCCCGGCAATCTGGTAGAGGATTTGATAGGCGAAGAGCGTGAGGGGGATGTAGAGCTCCGGGTCGTACGTCGTGAGGATGATTTTGAGCGTGTGGAGATTGATGAAGCGGATGGCGGGGTTGTCGTAGATGAGGAGTCCGTCGTCGAACCGGACGAAATCGTTCCCGAGCGACGTGCCGTACACGACGAAGAGCGCCGCGAGGATGACTCCGGCGAAGATCAGGATTGTCCTGCGAGATGGCAGCACATAGGCCGTTTCGGGCGTGGAAATAACGATGCGGGGAGTATAGCGCGGTTCTGTTTTGTTTTTGGTTTCCTCCACCCCCGACCCCTCCTCCGAGGGAGGAGGGGAGGAATGGCACAATGGAACATTTCTCCCCTCTCCCCCGGAGAGGGGGTCGGGGGGAGAGGATTTTTCCCTTCTCCCCGGTCTCCCTTTCTGCTATCATAGGAAGATTTCTCAAACACACACAATGTCCATCGACGCTTGCATCGCCCACGCGATCCACAGTGACCTCGACATCATCGAAGCGCTGCCGGAAGTCCACGAGATCCCGATGGAGGAGCTCGAGACGTACGTGGAGCGTTTCGTCGTCACGATCCAGGAGACGCTCTACGCCGTCATCGCCAAGTGCGGCGAGCCGTTCATCCGCTGCAAGGACGCCGCGGGCCTCTGCGCCACATGCCTGGATGCCGGCATCAGCCTCCCGCCCCACATGCTGCTCAAGATGTGCCAGACGATCCTGCAGCTTTCCCAGCTCGACGCCAAATTCATCCTGGATACCGAGGACGGGAAGAGCTTGTACTACGTGAAAATGAACGTGGCCGCATGAAATTCAAATTCGATGTAGAGTTCGTTGCATGAACGATGCAGAAGGCTCTTCGGAGCTGCAAAAAGATTCTGAAAAAGATGAATTGAATTTGAGACGAGAAGAGCACGCTGGATTTTTGGTCTGCGCACGACGGAATGGGAAAGACGATGGTTGAAAAAGCAATTGAAGTTCCCAAACGAGAAGCGATTCTTTCGTTTGCTCGCACGAATGCATCCGGATGATCAGAAGGAGGAAGAAGACAGCTGGACCATGGGCTTCGACGCGTGGTTGGACGAACAACGAAAAGCAATCAAAAGAGCGCTATATCCTTCCTGAAACTCTTCTGTAGAACTACCGTTTCTGCCACTGCGGTGCCCTTCTCGCTCGCTTCAATCCCGGCTTCTTTCTCTCTTTGATTCTTGCATCTCTCCTCAAGAAACCCGCGCGCTTGAGCTCGGAGCGAAACTCCGGATTCACGAGGAGGAGGCAGCGGCTGATGCCGTGGCGCATGGCGTCCGACTGGGCGGACTTACCCCCGCCCGTGAGGGTCACTTTGACATCGAAGGTGCTCTTTTGGCCGGTCATGACGAGCGGCGCAAGCGCATTCTCGATCTGAATGCCGTGGAAGTAGTCCTTCATCTTCTTGCCATTCGCGCTCACCTCGCCTGTGCCGTCCTGGAACATTTTCACATTCGCGATCGCCGTCTTGCGCTTGCCGATGCTGAAGAAGTACTGGCGCTTCTTTTCTGTAGTGGGAGTCATACGGGATGGGAGAGAGTGGTGAGAGGACGAATGGTTCCATGGTTACATTGCTACATTGTTAACGACGTTTTGCTCAGAGACGCGCTTGCGAGCCATGAAGCCATTTGACCATGTAACCATGCAATAATCAGAGAAGAGTGGAAAGATCCAACGGAAGAGGTTTTTGGGGGGCATAGGGATGCTGGTCATCCTTGAAAATGTGCAGCCGCTTGAGCATGAGCGGCTTGAGACGATTGGAGGGGAGCATACCCTTCACAGCCTTCTGGAGCACATCCTCGGGCTTCTTCTCCATCATCTTCTCGAGCGAAGTCGTCTGCAGGTGCCCCAGATAGCCCGTGTGGTGGTAGTACATCTTGCGGTGCGCCTTGGCGGGCAGGATGGAGAGCTTGGCGGCGTTGAGGATGATCACGTGATCGCCGCAGAGTTGGTGGGGGGAGAAGCTGGGACGGTGCTTGCCGCGCAGCACATGGGCGACTTTCGAGGCGACTGCTCCGGGGCACCATGCGTGTGAAGCCGGATTGTCTCTTCCTGAAGCGGTCTTTGAGCACTTCCATCATCTTCTTACTGGCGTTTGCATGCACCACGACGCGGTTGATCTCGCGGATGGCGAGGCGCGGCTCTTTCTTCTTGGCCACCGTGATCAGCCGCTCGACGATGGGACGGACGACTTGGGCGCGCTTCTTGGTCGTCCGGATCGACTCGTAGAGAATCAGGGACGTAGCCAGATTGCGCTGCATGGAGTTGCTGTGCGCGGGCTTGTGACGGAGCCGGAGGCGGGAGAGGCGGTGACGCATTCTTACGAAATTGAAAATTGAAAATTGAAAATTGATAATGCTTTCAGATCGCAAGCGGCGCGACGGGAGGTGCCAGTAGAGGATGAGATCAGATGTATGAGGCGAGGGGAACTTCCATAATTTTCAATTCTCAATTATCAATTTTCAATTACACATCGAGGTTGTCGTCTGCCAATTTGAGGCCGCGGTCCGCAAGCGTGCGCTTCACTTCGTCGAGTGCCTTGGCGCCGAATCCGCGGAAATTGCTGAGGGTGGCCTCGGTGCACTTGGTGAGCTGTTCGATGGAACCGACCCCGGCATTGATGAGGGCGTTGAGCGTGCGCGGCGAGAAGTTGAGAATTTCGATCGGCGTGTAGCTCTCCTTCACCGGCGTATGCGAGGCATCGTCGACGTGCTGGGCGGCGGTGCGGCTGAAGTCCGCGATGAATTCTGGCTCCACGACCTTCTTCTCCGAGCCGAAGTACCCGAAGTAGCTCTGCAGGAGCTGAGAAGCGAATTGGACCGCTTCTTCGGCGGAGAGCGACCCGCTCGTCTGCACATCGAGCGTGAGTTTCTCCAGATCGGTGCGCTGCCCCACGCGCGCGGCGTCGACATCGAAACGCACCTTCACCACCGGCGTGAAGATGGCATCGATGTAGATGAGCCCCGGCTCGTTCTGCTTCTTATTGCGCTCGGAGGCCGATGCGTAGCCCACCCCCTTCTCCACCGTGATCTGCATATCGACTGAGGCGCCTTTCTCGAGCGTCATCAGATGGAGATCGGGGTTCAGAACTTCGATGTCCGAGGTAACCTTGAGGTCAGCAGCGGTGATCACGGATGGGCCCTTCGCCTGGAGCGCGATGACCTCTGGGGTTTTGCTGTGCTTGCGCAGCTGGAGGAGCTTCAGGTTGAGTGTGATGTCGAGGATCGATTCCCGCACGCCTTTGAGCGTCGTGTACTCGTGCTGCACGCCCCCGATGCGCACGGAGGTGACGGCGGCTCCCGGCAAGCTCGAGAGCAGAACGCGGCGTAGGCTATTGCCCAACGTCATCGCATACCCCGGGGGCAGCGGAGCAATGGTGAACACAGCATGATGATCATCCCCTTTCTTCACGGGGCTGACCGCGAAGGTGGGGAGGCCGATTTCTTCTTGGATGATATGCATACAAAGGGAGGAAAGAGGGAGGCGGGAGGGATTAATTGCGAGAGTAGAACTCGATGATCTGCCGCATATCGATGGCCTGCTCGGCGCTTTCGGGCGGGGGGAGTGTTGCAACCTCGATTTTCATGCCCGCGCTATCCACCTTCATCCAGCTCGGCGGGAGATACTTCTCGTGGGCCGCGAGGATCGAGCTGAAGACGGGCGACGAGCGCACCTGCGACCGCACCGTGATTCCCTGTCCCGGCTTGATCTGGAAGGACGGGGTGGTCACGCGCACGCCATCGACGAGGAAGAGCCCGTGGCTCACGAATTGACGCGATTGGAGGCGCGTTTGCGCGAATCCGGCGCGGTAGACGACATTGTCCAATCTCCGCTCGAGGAGCTGCTTGAGAACATCGCCGGTCTTTCCCGCGACTGTTGCGGCGATATCGTACATGCGGCGGAATTGCCGCTCGCCGATCCCGTACATATCGCGGGCCTTCTGCTTCTCCTTGAGTTGTTGGCCGTACTCGGAGAGCTTGCCTCCCTGATCGCGCGGCGTTTTGCCCGGGCCGTGCGGCTTTCGCTGCAGGATCTTGTCGTACTTGTCGTTTCCGTACAGGTTCATGCCCTGCCGTCGACAACGCCGCGCTTTGGGTCCGGTGTACTTCATAAAGAAATTGAAAATTGAAAATTGAAAATTGAAAATTCTGGAGATGAGATCGAGTCAGAGATGGTGCCGGAGGCGAGAGAGAGAAGTCGCATGATGGCGAGGGAAACTTCCATAATTTTCAATTATCAATTTAGACGCGTCTTCGACCCGTCGATCGGCATCCGCCGTGGGCGATGGGGGTCGTATCGATGATCGCATCGAGGTTGAGTCCTGTCCCCTGCAGACCGCGAATGGCCTGCTCGCGACCGGGGCCGAGCCCCTTGACCTCCACCGTCACCGATTCGATGCCGTAGGGCTTCACCGTGAGCGCCGCGTTCTCGGCCGCGACCTTGGCGGCGTACGGCGTCGATTTGCGCGTCCCTTTGAATCCCGACGAACCGCTCGAACTCCATCCCAGGACGTTTCCCTCGAAGTCCGTGAACGTGACGATCGTGTTGTTCTCGCCGGCATGGATGCACACGCGGGCCTTGGGGAGCATGCGCTTGATCTTCTTCCTGCGGGGAGCGGGCGCGGGCGCGGCATCGGTAACGGCAGTAGTATCGCCAGTGGATGGAGGAATGGGATCGGACATGGAGAAAATTACATGGCTACATGGTTAAATGGCTAAAGGGTTCGCAAGCGATTTTTGGCGATCGATCTCAACAAGATACATCCATGCTTGCCAACCATTTGACCATGTAGCCATGTATCAGAGAAGCCAATGATGGAGAAAGTTCGTTGGATCATGTCTTGGTGAGAGTCGTGCGGCCGGAGAGTCCCGTCTTCTTCTTGCCGCGCTTGGTCCGAGCATTTCGCCGGGAGGTCTGGCCGCGGACGGGGAGCTTGCGACGGTGGCGGTAGCCCCTCCACGTGCCGATATCTTGCAGACGTTTGACATCAAGCGAGATCTTGCGCATCAGTTCCCCCTCCGTGAGTTCCTGTTCCACGCGTGTGCGCAGACGCGCCTGTTCAGCTTCGGTGAGGGCATCCGCCTTCGTGTCCAGCGTAATCGTGAGTTCCCGCAGAATCCGTCGAGAGAGAGATCGACCGATCCCCTTGATCGCCGTAAGAGCGATCTCGATGCGCTTAGAACCCGGGAGGACGACACCGGAGATTGCAAGGCCTCAGCCTTGGCGTTGCTTGTGCTTGGGATTCTTGCAGACGATGCGGCGGACGACTTTGCCTTTGCCATTGCGTCTAAGAACGAGGCGGCAGTCTTTGCAAATCGGCTTGCAGGAGGCGCGGACTTTCATGGGCTGGGAGGCGAAACGGGAGGGGGGGAGGGGGGAGGCGGAGACTGTGGGTTGAGGCCAGTTGATCCGGCGGGGAAGCGATAGACGATCCTCCCCTTATTGAGATCGTACGGCGTCATCTCCAGCTTCACGCGGTCCCCGGGGAGAATGCGCACGCGGTGCACGCGCATACGACCGGCGAGGTGACAGAGCAGCTCGTGTCCCTTGGCTTGGTCGCTCGTCACGCGGACGCGAAAGGTGGCATTGGGAAAGCTCTCTTCCACAACGCCAATGAGTTCAATGACATCCTTGGACACAAAGAAAAATCAGGGGTCAAGAGCCGGACGATCCTACAGAGAGTTTTACGCAACAACAAGCCCATGGGGTCACTTGGCCTTCTGAGATTCCAAAAATCTATTGATGAATTCAATAATTTATATTATAATGATATAATCTCCTATTTCATCATCACTATAACTGCCTTCGTCGGTTTGGCTGGGTCTGCGATTCTTGTTCTGGGCGCCGCATGGCCCGATCGCGCGGTTCGTTTTCCGGCGGAATCGCTCAAAAACTGGTTCTTCGGCATCGGTGCCCTCGTCATGCTCCTCTACTCCATCTTGAACTATACAGCCGGAGCGCCTGTCTTCTTCATTTTTCTCGAGCTCCTTGTCACCTTCTCGAGTGTTCTCATGATGCTGAACGTCCCCGAGCGCATCGATACCCCCCTCGTCCTCATCGCGAGTCTCGCGATGATCCTCTGGTCGTTCCTGCTCTTCCACGATGTGGGAACCGTGTTCTTCGTCATCGGGCTTTCGGGCATCGCCATCGGCTATATTCTGAAGACCGGAACGGTGCGACGGGAAGTGGCGCTGATGCTCGGCAGCGCCCTCATCGCGCTCTTTAGTTTCTTGACCGCCACATGGATTTTCTTTTGGCTCAACGTCTTTTTCGCGGCATTCTCGGGATACTACGCGTGGAAGGATGAAGTGCGGGAACTGAAGAGAACGAGGAGATTGATTCGGTGAAGAGGAATTGCGAGTTGCAAGTGGCGAATTGCGAATGTACTCACTTTCTCATGACATAGGCCACATCCGGATGCTGGAAGAAGCAGAGGACAGCCGAAATGTCTTTCTGGAGTGAATGAAGATGTGAACGGATTTGAGCGACGAAGGCTTGCTTCGAACGAATGACTTTTCGCTTCA
>JACQCJ010000033.1 GCA_016201685.1 Candidatus Peregrinibacteria bacterium
CTTCTTCCGGCACTTGATTCGCCCCGGCCTCGATCATTACGACGCGCTCCAAGGAAGCCGTGAGGAAGAGATCGAGGTCGCTCTTCATGGAAGCCTCCCGCGAGGGATTGAGGACGAGCTCGCCGCCGATCATGCCGACCCGCACCGACCCGAGCGGGCCGTCGCACGGACAATCGGAAAGCGCTACCGCGAGGTTCGCGGCATTCGCAGAAACAACATCGTGCTCGTGTTCGAAGTCGTAGCTGAGAACGGTGCAGAAGACCTGGATGTCCTTATGCAGATGTTTGGGAAACATCGGACGCAGCCCGCGATCGATGACGCGGCCCAAGAGGATGTACTCGTCGCCGGGACGCCCCTCGCGCTTGCGGAACCTGCTCCCGGCGATCTTGCCGCCGGCGTAGTACTTCTCTTGGTAGACGACCTGCAGCGGGAGGAAGTCCACTCCCTCGCGTTCTTTGGCACTCACCGTGCAGTTGCCCATGCACACGGTGTCGCCCATCTGGCAAATCACGGAACCATTCGCCTGCCGAGCGAGATGACCCACGCGGACAAGAAACGGCTGATTGCCGAGTTCAAGTGAAAATTCCTGATTCAAGGACGCGACTGCGGACATACGAGAAAGGGGGAAGAATGCAACGATCTCTTCCTCCGGCTATGAGCGCTTACGGTGTGGATTCACATGCAGAATTCGATAGTTGCGTTTGTCAGGCTGAGCCTGTCGAAGCCCAAACGTAAACCCAGGTCAGTAAGCGGAGACGACGGAGGAAAGATCTGGGGGCAGTATAGCCAAGTTGACCTGGAAAGAAAGGTCTTTCTGCCATCTATACCCCTTCGCTTTCATGCTCTCAATTTTCTCTCCACATCCGTTGTTCTCCATTTTCATCAAGAAGACGTATGAAAGCTACGGAGGCATGCTTTGGAGAGTTTGCTGAGTCCAGATTTTGTGGGATTACTTAGTGAAACGAGTATATTGTGATTCAGTCGAAGAGTTCGAGATGAAAATGCTACCCGGCTCTGCATGCTGCCACCCTCATGTTTTCTCCTGTCCGCTTTCCTCGAAGCGGTGCATCGGGAGAATGTACTTGATGTACAGCTCCATGAGCCATTCCGTCATCTCCTGCATCACCTCGCCTCGCGCCGGGCAGCCGATTTTCTTTCCGCTCGTCATGAGCTTTCGGATATCGTCATCGGAGAATTGCTCGAACTTCACATCAAAAATGGGGATATCTGCCAGAGTCCGGATCATGCGGAAGTACGTGTCGAGGAATTGTTGGAATAACGGATGGACGTTGTGTTCATTCATCTGTGCTCGCGTGATCTTCCGATCGACGAAGCCCCACTGATGAAGGAATGCGAGTTGTTCATCAGAGCATGATGACGGTTTCTGGAACGTCACCTCCTGGAAACCGGTGATCGAACGCTGGGAAAATGACGCAACGTGTGCGACGTACGATCCGTGTCTCTTCTTCGCGTGATCGATGATCGATGAACCCGAATCGAGCACCTCGATGCCGCAAGCGATGCGAATGAATTCACAGAGTTTCTGGAAGCTGCTCATCGTGATGCTGATCGCCGTTGCGAGTCCGCTGCGTACAATCGATTCCGGCGTGCCTTTCCCTTGGATCATGGAAGGAAATTCGCTCAATCTCTTGTACTGATCCGTGCCCTTCGCTTCTTTGCGCCATTGCTGCACGAACATGATGCAGAACACATTGATGATCTGTTTCATTACGACGGATGCCTGCCAGTGCGTGGCGAACGACGATTTCTCCGGCAGCACCCACTGTACCGGGACAAACGTGTAAGACTGGAGTTCTATTGCCTCGGCGTTGCTGAGGACGTCCCGCTGCGGATCGCTGGCCGGATGAACTGTCGCCAGATCGGCGCCGTTGCGCTCCATCCAGTCACGGGTGGAGTTCCAGCAATGCCGGATGATCCCTTGATAGTCTTTATCCGTCGCGCTGCGTATGATGGCACTCGCCTGTTCCGCAAAGGTGCACCGAGCAAGGCTCTCTCGAGTCACCTCTTCTATGCAGTGTGTATGCGCGACCTCGTCGAGAGCGTAGAGCCCCGGCCGCGTTGCCTTCGCATGACGTTCCACGATCGCGGCGCGGTCAGTGGGAACGATGAGCTCGGGTACCTGAGGGAACACGAAAAGATCACCCAAGAGCGTCCGCGCATCCCCCCTCGCCTGTTGTAGCAGTTGTTTTGTCTGCTCGGCGAAGATTTCCCGCGGCGTGAGGGTTCTCCGGATGATCTGCATCTCCGGCATCCCAATGTTGAAGGGCAGAGCTTCTCGCCACCCCTTTCTCTTTCTAGACACCGCATCATTATCAACAAAATCATACTTCAGTCAATGGATGCCCAGTCGCCACGAAGAACTCCCGACACAGCGTCGCAACCTTCACAATATCCGGCACTTCTGCTCGCTGGATCGTCTGCCGCACTTTCTCTTCCATGATCGGATCCGTGACGCCGGTTACGCCCAAATACGAAACCACATAGAGATATCCCTCCGCGATCTCCGCGATTTTCTTCAGACGATCGTCTGTGGTCACTTCGCTCACGAGGAACACTTGCGCGATGCCATGAGCTTTCGCGATCGGCACGACCTCCGATGCGTGTTCGAGAGGCAGATCGGCGATCAGAACGGAATCCACGCCACTCTCGGCACAATCTCGATAGAAATTCTCGACTCCTCTCTGAAGAACAAGATTGTAGTAGACGAGAAGTCCGATGGGCATGCTCGTGAACGTCCGGATTTCCCTCAACATCTCGAAACAATCGTCGATGCGAATGCCCGCTTGAAGAGCCCGAACGTCCGCCGCTTGAACCACCGACCCATCCGCGGACGGATCACTGAAGGGAAACCCAAGCTCCAGCGCATCCGCCCCGCTCTCCACGAGCGCGCGAATGATTTCCACTGACCGCTTTCGATCGGGATCGCCAAGGACGACAAATGGGACGAAGAGTGGCTTGCCCTTCCTTTCGAGAGCCAATGAGTAGGGATTGACCGCATTGTTTCGTACAATGTCATCCTGAGTAGCCCCGCTGGTCGCGCTTCGATACGCTCGACACTGCGGTGCCTCGCTACTCAGCATGACACTGCGGGGCGTATCGAAGGATATTCTAGGAATTTTTTCAGTTTGCTCGAGATACCGCAACACCTGCTCAATATCCTTCTCTCCCCTGCCCGAGAGATTGATCAGCAAGACGTCCTCCTTCCTGAGTAAGGATGCGATCTTCTCTGCGGCGGCAATCGCGTGCGAAGATTCGAGTGCCGGGATGATTCCTTCTTTTCGTGTCAGCAGAAGGAAAGCGGCGACGGCCTCATGATCCGTGACAGAGACATACCGTGCGCGTTTGGTGTTCTTCAAAAAACTGTGCTCCGGACCGACACCGGGATAATCAAGCCCGGCCGAGATGCTGTGCGCCTCAAGAATCTGACCGTCCTCGTCTTGCAGACAGTAACTGTACGACCCGTGCAATGACCCGGGGCGCCCCATGCCCAGCGCAGCTCCGTGCTTGCCTGTCTCGATCCCCTCTCCTCCCGCTTCGACACCGATGAGCTGGACGTCCACATCATTGAAGAACGCTTTGAAGATACCGATCGCGTTGCTCCCGCCCCCCACGCACGCGCACACCGTGTGCGGCAATCGACCGAACTTCTCCAGACATTGCACTCGCGCCTCATCGCCGATCACGCGCTGGAAGTGCGCCACGAGCGAGGGAAAGGGATGGGGTCCCGCGACCGTTCCGAAGAGGTAGTACGTTTCTTTGCTCCGCGCCGTCCAGTAGCGCAGCGCATCGTTGATGGCGTCTTTGAGAGTCTTCGAACCGGAATCAACCGAAATGACCTCCGCGCCGAAGAGCCGCATGCGCTGGACGTTGGAATGCTGGCGTTCGATGTCCTTCGCGCCCATGAAAATTTTGGTTGGAATACCGAAGAGTGCGCCGACCATGGACACCGCTACCCCGTGCTGTCCCGCCCCCGTCTCGGCGATCAATTCCTTCTTTCCCATGCGCTTGGCAAGCAGCGCCTGCCCCAGAACGTTATTCGTCTTGTGCGCGCCTCCATGCAAAAGATCCTCGCGCTTGAGCACGACTCGGCAACCGAACTCTTTGCTCAAATGCTTCATCTCCGTAATCGGCGTCGGCCGCCCGGCGAACTCTCGGAGCAGCGTGCTCAGTTCCATCTGAAAATCAAGATCATCCTTGTACTGCAGAAATGCCGCTTCGACTTCGGCCAGAACTGGAATGAGCAGTTCCGAAACGTAGCAGCCGCCGAAAGCCTTTCCTGCCTGCCCGCCGGAGCCTTGGCGAAGGAGGGAGCTTGCCGAAGGAAATTGTCCGAGGGATTTCATGGTGAGAGAGCGTGAAGAAATGCAATCATCCGATCATGATCTTTGATGCCCGGCTCCGATTCGATCCCCCGTGCGCAGTCCACTGCAAACGGCTCAATCTGGTCGACCGCAATCCGAACATTTTCCGGCGTGAGTCCGCCTGCGAGGAAGAGCTTGGAACGGATATGCAATGGCAGAGAAGCGATGAAATCGCAGTCGGCCTCTTCGTGATTTTCCGCTTTGTCGATGAGGACATGCACGCTGTGTGAGAAATAGTCATCGAGGACTCTTCGATCGGGAATGCCTCGGAATGCTTGAATAACCGGCACGGACATTCTCAATGCAATCCCAATATTCGGCTCGCCGTACAGCTGAACGAAGTCGAGAGTGAGCATGCGGATATGTTCCTCAATTTCATCGACAGAATGCTGCTCGAAAACACCGACCACGTTGGCTTTATTTGCTATGGCGCGCAGTTGCTTCGCTTGTGCAAGTGTGACGCATCTTGGCGATGTAGTGACAAAAACGAATCCCAGAAAATCCACGTTCAGCTTCTGGGCTGCCTCAATGTCCTCTCGACGTGTCATGCCGCAGAATTTCACTTTGATCTTCATGATCCGAAGAGAGAACGGAGATGAGAAGCAACATCGTCAGATTTCAAGATAGATGTGCCGATCAGGAATCCTTGAACGAAGGGCTGCAGACGTTCGATGTCTGTTCTCGTGCGAATGCCGCTCTCCGCGATGATGGCCGGCACATGCGGGAATCGCCTCCTGATGGCCGGCACAAGCCGCTCTGTGGTGCCCAGGTCGATCTCCAATGTGACGAGATTGCGATTGTTGATGCCGATGAGCATGTGCCGTTTGTTGTCCTCCGAAAATGTGCCGAACGCGTCAACAACTTTTTCGAGCTCTTCTTCCGTATGCACTTCGATGAGGACGTCGAGATGGAGATCAATTGCGTGGGAAGCGAGTCTAGATAGTTCAGAAATTTCCAAGATCGCGACAATCAACAGAATCGCATTCGCTCCCGCCTGATTGGCCTGTTCAATCTGAGCATCGGTTCGCATGAAGTCCTTGGCCAGAAGCGGCAGATCCGTCATCGATCGCACGTCCGCAAGCAGGTCGTATCCGCCGCCGAAACGGGGCGCATCGCAAAGAACGGAAATTGCCTGCGCATGGCGGTTGTACGTGTCGACGAGAGCCGGAATCTCCTCACGTCGCAGGAGTTCCCCCGCCGACGGCGAGCGCGGCTTCACCTCCGCGATGAGCGAGGGCCTGCGGGCCAGAACCGCATCGATGAAGGAGGAGCGGGCATTCATGATTGATGAGTAAACTCTCGGTATCGCTCAAAGAGCCGATGGACCGATCCGGACGCGAGAATTTCACGCGCGAGGAGGAATGCCTCTTGGATCGACGGCGAGAGTTTCGCGAGGATGAGGGCGTGCGCTGCATTGAGGAGAACAAGGTTCTCCATCGCCGCCGTGCCCTTCCCCTGAGCTAATTCCAAGAAGAGTTGCACATTCTCTCTCGCATTTCCGCCGATGATCTCGAAAGGAAACGCGGGTGGGAGAGAAAGAGACGCTGGTGAGAATTCCTTCGTCCGTACGCCGTTCTCTGAGATATGTCGCACGGTCGTCGCGGCCGTGACGGTCACTTCATCGAGTCCGTCGTGCCCAGTGACGACGATCGAGCCGAAGGAGCCGAGCGCATGGAGTGTCTTCGCGATGAGCTGCGCATCGGCATCATTGCCAGTACCGATCATCTGTCGCGTGACTCCCGCGGGATTGCACAGTGGTCCCATGAGATTGAAGAGCGTTTTCTCGCCGTAACTCTTCCGCAGAGTCGCGAGAAGTCGAAGGGGGAGATGATGCAGGGGGGCGAAGAGAAACACGATGCCGAGCCGTTCGAAGATCCGACGTTCCTGAGCGGGATCCAAATGGATATTGACTCCAAGTTCTTCAAGAAGATCGAAACAGCCGCAGTTGCCGCTTGCCGAGCGGTTGCCGTGCTTGGCAACCTTGCCCCCGGCCGCGGCGACGATGAATGCGGTGAGCGTGGACGTGTTGATCGTCGAAAGACCGCTGCCTCCCGTTCCGGCCGTATCGATCGCATCGGCGCAGAGCGACACGGGAACCATTTTTTTGCGCAGCACCTTGACGCAATCAAGCAGAATCTCGGCAGAGATCGGTTGCGATACAAGCGCAAGGAAATACTCTTCGCTCTCCGAACGCGACAGAGTGCCCGAGAGGAGTGCGGCGAGAAGATCGTGGGCCGATCGAGGAGGAAGAATCGTCGACATGATCATGGAGAGGGATGGTCCGAAAAATTGTCGTATGCCCGTTGCAGCAGATAACAATCCGCGAGCACGATCGCCACCATCGCTTCCGCAACGGGAATCACACGAGGAACGATGCACGCGTCGTGACGACCCCTCTTGGCCACCTCTCCCAAGGAACTGGGAGGCTTCACGCTGATATGGAGAATCAAATCTTCTCCTGTAGAGATTCCACCGAGAATGCCGCCGAAATGTTTTCGATCCGAGATGTAGTCGACTCCCGTCATCGCAGCGGCATCGAACCCCGATCCGTAACTGAAGCCTGTGACGGCTCCAATGCCCATGAGCGCGTCCGCGAGCCGCGCTTTCAATTTTCCGAAAACCGGATCCCCGAGATTCGGCGGAGTGCCGGTGACGCGGATTTCGATCATGCCCCCCGCGGAATTGAAGTGCTCCTTGAGCCCAATCACGTATTCTTCCATGAGCTTTGCCGCGGACGGATCGGCGCATCGCACTGGATTCTCCTCAATCGTTTCAGGTCTGAAGACCGCGGCTTCATGGGGTCCAATCTTGATCGTGTACCCCAGGATCTTCGTATTCGACGGGAGAATCTTGCATGCGATTGTTCCGGCAATGACGCGCACGACGGTTTCCCTGCCGGAAGACCTCCCGCCGCCGCGATGGTCGCGATGCCCGTACTTCGCCGCGTACGTGGCATCCGCATGGCCCGGTCGAAAAGCCTTCCGGAGCAGGTCGTAGTCCTGCGGTCGCCGATCGTTGTTCTCCACGATCACGGCGATCGGCATGCCGGTGGTCTTCCCTTCAAACACGCCGGAGAGAATGATCGGTCGATCTTCTTCGTTGCGCGTGCTCGCCATGGCGCTCTGACCGGGGCGACGCCGTCGAAGATCGGGAAGCAAATCATCCTCGCGCAGCGGAATGCCGCTGGGGCAACCGTCAATGACGACTCCAAGCGCCGGTCCGTGCGATTCGCCGAAGGTGGTGATCCGGAGAAGATCTCCGAAACTATTGGGAGCCATGGGAAGAAGGGAAAAGACGGAGGAGCATCTGGAAATCTGAATCCGGAGGAGCAATGCCCGTGAAAGAGCGAAATTGCGCGAGTGCCTGATGGAGCAACATGGAAACGCCGTCGTGTACTCGATAGCCCTTCACTTGCGCTTCTGTCATAAACCTCGTCTTCGCGCCGTAGCGGAGATCGAGTGCATGAGCTTGGCGCTTCGCGGGAGGGATGGGGAAAGATGCATCGTCATGCACAGCGCAGATGAGAACATCGGGTGTTGCCTCGGCAATGGCATGGAGTGCATGACTGCGAACCGAGAAGCGATGTGCGAGATTCTCTCGAGCTTTTTTGTTGCGGGCGAAGATCGTGATGTCTCGTGCTCCTCGTTCTCTGCATGCGTGGAGAACCGAAGGAACGACGCCTCCGGATCCTATAATCGCGACCGATGAGGTGTCGGTGACAAAGCCGCACGCTTCCCTGAGACCGTCTGCATCGGTGTTGTACCCCTTGTATTTTCCATGCTCCAAGACAACCGTGTTCACGCTTCGAAGTTGAGCGGCGAGCGGATCGATCGCATCGAGCAGATCGATGATTGTTTCTTTGAATGGCGTGCTAACCGCAAAACCGGAGACCTGCTCCCGTTTGATGAAACGGAAAGCATCTTCCAAATCCTCACTCAAGAAGGTGGTGAAGAGCGCATCGATCGCATGTCGTTGGAAGAGGCTGTTGTGGATGGCGGGACTGCCGCTTCGCACGTCAAGCCCGCCGAGAATACCGAAGATCCGCGGCTGTTCGCAATGAGCAATTTTTCTGTAGAGAGAGAGTGGAACCTGGCCCGGAGCACTCTCCCCATCCTCATCTCGATACGTGTATGTCAGTTCATTCCTGAGCGGGGAAAGCATGCGATCAAGATGTGAACGACTTCCCATCCCGAGAATGACGCGTTTCTGTTCTTTCGGTACAGCTGCATGAAACTGATCGAGAATGCGGAGATCTTCGTATGCATTGATGGTCGTTGCGATCTTGATGATCTCCGCGCCTTCACTGGTACATCGATCTGCAATGCGTCGTAATTCCTGGAGCGCCGGCGTTCCGCTGTAGTCATGAAAACTGCGAATCAGTCGCATTCCCGTTGGAACGGATGCTTCTTCTCCGAGTTCCAGATCGACGAACATCGGCTGCAGTTGTTGAAGCTGCGCACACATTGCTCGCCTGGGCGCGATGATCAACGGTAACGGCGACTCGAAGAACGGTATGTCCGGCGTCAGGTCGCCTCGTATCTCCAGGAGATCGGCGCCCGCAGCCTTCGCTTTGGAGGTGAAAGCAATCGGATCGGTTGCTGCTGTTGATGGAAGGCTTACCGCGAACATAGTGCTCGAAGAGAATGAATGGCGAAACGAAGGTCGTGAGGTTCGCGAAGAGAAATGTGGGCAACGCTCTCCTCGAGAGGTCTGCGTCTTTTCATGATCAGCGGCACTTCCTTCACAAGCGGCAATGGTGTGAGGGGGGGCCTTCGATCTCTCTTCAGACGCTGAAGAATGGAAGACGAACGTGCTTGCAGAGAGATGACGACCGCTCGTTCTTTCAAGATCTTCCGTGTTGCGGGCGACTCGATGGCGCCGCCACCAAGCGACACCACGCAATGAGGCTTCAAACATTCAGCGACGATGCGCTCTTCCTCTCTGCGAAACTCGACCAGTCTTTTCCTTTGAAAATACGAGCGAATGCTGCCGTGTTTGCGCTCAAAGACACTGTCCGTATCAATGTGCTTGAGCCTAAGAGAAGAGGCGAGCTTTTTTCCGAACGTACTTTTCCCCACTCCGCGCATGCCAATGATCGCGATGGGTTTCGACGAATGGTGAAGAATCTGCAGATCCTCGAAGAATCGCGGGTAACTTTTGGAAACGCACTGCGAATGCTTGATGCGAATCCCCGCATGCACGGATCCGAGAATCGCGAAGCAGAACGCCATGCGATGATCGTGATGCGGATCGAGCAGCGCGGGTGTGAGCCGTGCGATGCCCCGAACGATGAGATCATCACCTTGCTCACGAATCGTGATGCCTGCTCTGCGAAGTTCCCGCGTGAGTACGGCCAGTCTGTCGCATTCCTTGTGACGCAGATTGGAGATGCCGGTGAAGAGCGTTTGCCCTCCGCGAAAGGCCGCAAGCATGGCGAGGTTCATGACTTGATCGGGAAAATCCGAGCAATCGATGGTGATAGTTCCTCCTTTGCGCATTCGAGTGATGACACGAGGGAGCACGGCATCGCCTTGATCAGAATGTTGATGGAGATTGGAGAACCTCGCGCTGCTCCGCGTGAGTTCAGCAAGAACGAGGAAGGCGCCAGCGGCGCTGTGGTCGCCTACAATGTCATACAGTCGCGGACTGCGGTAGCTCGCGTGCTTCGAAACAGAGAATGCTCCTTTCCGCTCACGCACCGTCACGCCGAAATCTCGCATGACGTGCTTCGTGAGATCGACGTAGGATCGTGACGGCAGTGATCCTGAAACGTGAAGAGAAAGTCCTCCCGAGAGCGCAGGAGCGATGAGAAGGAGCGCGCTCAGATATTGGCTGCTCTTGTGGCTCTTGAGAGAAATGCTGCCACCGCGAATGGTACGTCTGCCCACGAACACCGGCGGGCATCCGTTCGTATCTTGGATGTCTGCCCCGAGCAGACCCAATGCTTCGACGAGGTCATGGATTGGCCGATTCCGCATGGCGCTGTCCCCCGTGATGATGAACGAACCTGGAACGACGCATGCGAGCGCCGTGAGAAACCGCGTCGTTGTCCCCGCATTCCCGCAAAAAAGTTCCACGGGTTTCTTCTTCCGAAGAACGGGCAACCTTCCGCGAATGAGAAGAATTCCTTTCTTTCTGTCTTTGTAGTGAAGAGCGAAGCCCGTCGTTTGCAGATTGTGCACGAGGTGATCGACGTCATCGCAGACGGTGGCATTGCGAATCGTCGTGTTCCCGGAGGAAAGGCACGCCGCGATGATCGCTCTGTTCGCATGAGACTTGGACCCCGGCATCGTGAGCGTGGCATCGAACGGAAGCCGGAGTGGAGCCATTGATCGTGCAATGCTTCTCATGGGAGAGAATGGAAAAGATCTGCAGTGAGCCGCAGGACGGCCCCCATGCCAATCGTTGTCGGTGCCGCGAAACGCTCGTCGTGATCGAGGGTTTTCTTATCCTTTTGCATGATCGCGAAAAGATCGTCCGTGGCGCAGTTCTCCGGAAATTCCGTCGGCATCCCTATCGCTTGGAGGAGCGCCGTCACGCGAGGAGCATCCTTTGTGCGCGCGAGTGACATCTCTTGCACCATGCCGATGCTGATCGCCTTCGCGTGGGAGAGATGAAAGTTCGAGAGAACCTCGAGCGCATGGCCGACGGTGTGTCCAAAGTTGAGCAGCAGCCGCCTGCCTTCGTCTTGCACATCGTCGCCGACGATCTGCGCTTTGAGACGAACGGCATCTGCGATGCAGGAGCAGAGAGCATCGTTGTCCCTTGCGAGAAGAGCAGGCAACTCGCGCTCGAATGTCTCGAAGAACGCCGCATCCGCTATGGCTGCGATTTTGATCACCTCCACGAGACCTTCACGGAATTGTTCTTCGGGGAGCGATTCGAGCATATGGATGTCGATGATCACCGCTTTCGGATGATGATAGTGTCCAATGACGTTCTTTGCCTCACGAAGATTCACGCCGGTTTTTCCCCCGACGGACGCGTCCACCATGCCGAGGAGAGTGGTGGGAACATTGAGAAAGGCGATTCCTCTCATGTACACGCTCGCAACGAATCCGCCCAGATCCGTCACCATTCCTCCGCCGACGTTGAGGAGGAGCGACTGTCTCGTGACGCCGTTTCTGAGAAGCTCTGAAACAATACGTGCTACTTCCTTGAGTGATTTCGATCGCTCCTCGCTCGGAATGGATACGCGACAGGAGGCCGTGAGTCGCTTCTGGAGGTTCTCAGCCACAGGCGCAACCGCTTCATCGTGCAGAATCGCGACCGAATCAAAATGCCCCAGCGTGCCGATGAGTTTCGGGAGTTCCTTCAGCGATTCTTCACCGATCAGAATCGAGTAGGATGCATTCCGTGTTGCCGGGGGACGGAGGGTAACAGTGCGCATGGTTAGGCGAGGGTTTTTTGCATGGCAGTCGCAACGGACCGCAACTCATCAATGCACGATTGGAATTGAAGTGGATTGAGGGATTGTTTGCCGTCCGAGAGCGCTTCTTCCGGGCACGGATGCACTTCCATGATGAGACCATCGCACCCCATGGCGACCGCCGCCCGCGCATAGTCGGGAACGTAGTCCGCGTCTCCCGCGGCATGACTGGGATCGACGAGAATCGGGAGATGCGTGAGCCTTTGCAGCGGCGGGATGGAACCGAGTGAGAGCGTGAAGCGCACCTCGGTTTCGAATGTACGGATGCCGCGTTCGCAGAGAATGACGTTCTCGTTTCCTTGCGCGAGGATGTGCTCGGCGGCAAGGAGGAATTCCTCCAGCGTTGCGGAGAATCCTCGCTTGAGCAGAACCGGCTTCGTGGATTTCCCCACGCGACGGAGGAGATTGTAGTTCTGCATATTCCGCGCGCCCACTTGGATCATGTCGCAGTACTCCTCGACCAATGCCACCTGCTCGGGGCACATCGCTTCGGAAATCGTCGCTAACTGGTACTTCTCCCCCGCTCGTTGCAGAAGTTTCAATCCTTGCTCGCCAAGACCCTGGAAGCAGTATGGGCCTGTTCTCGGTTTGAATGCGCCTCCACGCATGATCGTCACCCCCTGTTGTTTGACCATTGCCGCGGCTTCCTCCATCTGGGTCGCAGACTCAATCGAGCATGGCCCCGCAATGACGACGACGTGGTGCTTCGAACCGATCACGCACTGCGGTCGCACGGCGATCTCCGTTCTCTCCCGCGCCTCGCGCGACGCAAGAAGATACGGCTTCTTGAGCGACAGTTTCCCGAGCCGCAGAGAGATGCCATCTGTTGATTTCTCTTGATCGACAGAAAGGAAATTTTTGAGGATGTCTTTCCCATGAGGAGTGCCGATCGATTCCGGGTGGAACTGCACGCCGAAGAGCGACAGCGTCTTATGCTCCATCGCCATCACGACGCCATCATCGCTCGTCGCGGTGACGAGCATTGCGGGCGGGATGGTCTCTCGTTCGACGCAGAGGGAGTGATACCGCATGGCCTCAAAGGAATGCTCAAGCCCAGCGAAGAGCCGACTCTTCTCTCGCACAGAAACGGACGATGCTTTTCCGTGATAGAGGGAAGGCGCGCGGGAGACTGTCGCTCCAAAATGCTTGGCGAGAATTTGGTGTCCGAGGCAAACACCAAGAAGAGGGATCTTCTCTTCTGCAGCAAACTCAATGAGTTCTTCCGAGATGCCGACATCGCGCTTGGTAGAGGGATTCCCAGGCCCCGGACTGATGATGATATGCGTGACCGCAAGACGACGCACGTCATCGATACTCACGGCATTGTTGCGTTCGACGATCGGATTGCCGCCCAGTTCTCCAACCTCTTGGTAGAGATTGAACGTGAAGGAATCGTAGTTATCGAGGATCAATGTTTTCATGATGCCGATTGGGAATCGTTTGCGAGTTGCAGAGCCTCTAAGCAGCTTTTGGCCTTCTGAAGACATTCATCATCCTCATTCTCAGGAATGCTGTCTTTGACGATTCCCGCGCCCACGCGGAGACTGATGGAATTGTCTTGGAAGAGCATCGTGCGGATCGTGATCGCAAAATCGATGTTCCCCGCGAGATCGATGTACCCGAAGGCTCCGCCGTAGATGCCTCTCGAAGACTTCTCGAGACGACGGATGATCTCCATCGCGCGCACTTTCGGCGCGCCCGTCAGCGTTCCCGCCGGGAAGACCGAGCGCACCACGTCGAGCGGTGTTTTGTCCGACCGCACGCGCCCGACGATGTCGGAGACGAAGTGATACACATGGGCGAACTGCTCGATGTGGAAGGGATTCTGTACGTTCACGGAGCCGATCTCCGCGACTCTGCCGACGTCGTTCCTTCCCAGATCCACAAGCATCTGATGCTCACAGCGCTCTTTTTCATTGTGGAGCAGATCGTCGCGCATCGCTCGGTTGTGTTCCGCGTCTCCCGTTCTCTTCCGCGTGCCGGCGATCGGTCGGTAGAGGATCTCCCGTCCATCGACGCGCACGAGCGTTTCCGGCGAGGCGCCCACGATGATTCGCTCGGGCGTTTGGAAGTAATACATGTACGGCGACGGATCGACCCTGCGAAGATGTTCATACACGCAATGGGGAGTGACGCCGTTCCTCATGCGCAATTCCTGGCTGAGAACGACTTGAAACGCCTCACCCGCGAGAATGTCCTCCTGAATCGCCCGGACCGATGCACAAAACTCCTTTCGCGATGTTTGTCGGTATGATTCGATTTCTTCGAGAGTCGGCATGGGTATCGACGATGCGGAAACACCATCGTTCCCTCTCCGATCATCGAAGAATGGCGATGCATGGATGATGCGCTCGATCTCTCGGAGATCCTCTTCTGAATTTTTGTGCGTGATCAGCGTGACCTCTTTCTTTGTATGATCAATCTTGAGAAGAACCTCCGGGAGGACGAACATCGCATCCGGAATGGCCGGCTCAGGAGTCAGTTCGATTGCCTCAAATTGACGCGCAGCTTCGTAGCTGACGAAACCGATGTATCCCATGCGCAGGCGCTCGCCTTGGTCGCCGGAATTGATCGTTTCCTGAAAAACCGAGAGAGCATCGGGAACCTTTCCATCCGGTACGTACTGGGAACCCCGAACCTCGCCGTCCTGCACAATCAAGACATCGCGCGCTCCAAGCGACACAAAGGAGAAATTGTTTTCGCCCCGATGATCGGCCGATTCCAGAAGGGCACAGTACTCGCGTTTGAGGCCCAACTCTCGAAGCAGGAAGAGCGGATCGCAGTGTTTGGGCCGGAGGGTGAGAGAAGAAAGAGGAAAGTACATGGAAGAAAGAAGGAGCCTGCCCTGAGCTTGTCGAAGGGCTATAAAAAAGCCCTCCGCTCGGGGAGGGCCTGAAGATCACATCAGACACGGCTCACCACCGAACGGAATGATTCACATTCTGCCGCCAACCGAGCCGACAGTTAAGACATGTCATCATATACCGGTACATCATTACACATCCGAACACGACAATGCAAGAGATTTTTCTTCTCAATCCTCGATGGCTCATTTCCTGCCCAATCTTCTGAGGAAATGCCGGAATCCCCCGCTCTCATCCTCTCCATTTACTGGGCACGATTACTCGTGGATAGCGTTCCGTTCCCGATGAGGGCCGCCTTGTCCGCTGAGAGAATGGCGTAGTTCTGCTTCAGGCCCTCATCTCGGCTCTCTCTGCCTGCGTCCAACACGACGATGATGGTCTGTGATGGGGGAAGAGCCGCAAGAGCGGCGTCGGCGAGGAGCGCCGGGTACTCCCTGCGAATGCGGCCAACGGTCGAGACGATGAGGTTAGAGGAAGTATTCGATCCACCATGCATGCGCTCATTGGTGAACTTCATCTGCCGCAGTGCTCCAATGACGGTATCCATGTCGGCTTTCCAGTTCATCAGGGGCGGGTGACGGTCACGCGACTCAGGCACGTCAGTGTCTCCGTCGCAGACCACCCGGACCAGTTGGGCCCCATCACAGCGCGTGCGGACGAAGCTCCGTAGCTCGATAGAATACGAGTTCGGATTGCTGGGGTCTCCGTACTGCTCGTGGATGTCGAGGTTCCGGACGTCGTCTCTCGGCGATGCGAAGGACGTGGAGGCGAAAGAGATGCTCGCGTCTGCTGCCTGGATCTGCGCAGCGGAGAGAGAAGTCCTCACCTCGAATGGCTCGGCATCGGCCGCGTTGTTGCGGGCATCCGCGGTGTGCCACTTCATCACCTCGAAGAGCGAGGTCGGCCGCTTCTTCTGGTAGAGGTGATCGAAGAATGAAACCGGTTGCGGGGGGTTGCGGAAGACCGTCTTGAATGGCGAAGAGCTTGCAGCACACGTGGTGTGACGGTGGGGAGTGAGCAGGATCGTCTTCGATGCTTGGACATCACGCAGGTAGATGTCGCGGGTGGCGCTCCCCGGCACGGTGGCGGGGAAGACGACGTACCGGCCGTCGTCGCTGATCGCTCCAGCCCACGCCAGCAGGCGTTTGCCGTCAGGATCAACGCTCACGAGTGTCGATGGTCGGCTGAGGTCGCGAGCATCGTAGAGGCGTAGGTC
>JACQCJ010000029.1 GCA_016201685.1 Candidatus Peregrinibacteria bacterium
GAGGATCACGGTGTCACCTTTTTTCACCGCGATGTGGCGGTGCGTGCCCAGTCCGATCCTGGCGAGACCCGCGGCTTCCTCCCCCTGGCTTCCGGTCGTGATGATGAGCACTTCGCGATCGGGCAATTTGTCCATGCCCGGATTCACTTTGCGGATGAGGCCGCGGGGAGCCTGGAGGTAGCCGAGGTTCTGCGCGATTTCGATGTTCGTCTCCATGCTGCGGCCGGCAATGAAGACTTTCCGATTGAAGGCGTGGGCGTGCTGGATGATCTGTTGAAGACGATTCAAGAGTGAGCTGAACGTGGAGACGATCACGCGGCCATTGGCGTCGCGGATGAGGCCGTAGAGTGTCTCGGAAATGTCCTTCTCGCTCTTGCTGTTCCCGGGCTTGGTCGCGTTGGTGGAGTCCGCGATGATCGCGAGCACCCCCTTGTCGCCGAGTTCCGCCAGGCGATGGAAGTCCGCTGGCGGCTCGTTCATCGGCGTGAGATCGAACTTGAAGTCGCCCGTGTGGACGATGGTGCCGTACGGCGTGTGGAGCGCGATGGCCGCGGAATCGGGAATGCTGTGCGTCACGCGCAGGAATTCCACTTCGATCTTTCCGATGTGTACCTTCTCACGGAAATTCACGGTGTGGAGGCGAGCCTTGCTCGTCAGTTGCTCTTCTTCCAGCCGCTTACGGACGAACGCCATGGTGAGCTTGGTGCCGTAGCAGGGCGGGAAGTGCAGAGATGGGAGCAAATGCTGCACCGCCCCGATGTGATCGAGGTGCCCGTGCGTGAAGAGCACGGCGACGATCCGGCTCTCCTTACCTTTGAGAGAGGAGATATCCGGAATGAGGTAATCGATTCCCATCATGTCTTCATCCGGGAATTGGAGTCCCAGGTCGATCAGATAGATGTCGTCATCCACTTCGACGACGAAGCAGTTCCTGCCGACCTGCTCGAATCCGCCGAGCGGATACATGCGCAGGTGCCCACGCTTCAGTTCTGTCACGTGCTGCGGAGCGGGAGACGGAGAGAGAGCAGGAGCGTTCTGCGGCCGGGGAAGGAATCCGGGTCCGCGGCCGTGGCGCCGCCTGCGGTGAGCGCCGTCGAATCGCCTGCGGCGCGGTCGAAAGAGCCCCGGTCGCTGCGGGGATGGTAATAGGGTCGGAGACGGAGCGGGGCTCACGGCTCCGCCACTCGTCTGTGCGTCGGTCATGTCTGTGCGGAGAAAAAAAGAAAAAGAAACGTTGATGCGTTCACCGTCAGTGTACTCGCGTGGAGGGCAGAAAGCAAGGACGTCGATGTCAAAGAGTGGATATTTTGGCTTCAAATCAATGAATTTTTGTTTGGAATTTCTGTATCTTTGTTCCGTCCAAGCGCGGAGTACTGAGCGATGCACGGACAGTTCTTCGTCACCACATTGCATTTGTTTGACATGATCGCGTCCGGCGTTAGCATAGTTGCATGAGCGAGAGCAGCAAGAATGATCGCCCTGAACTTTCCGATGCCGATATCCTCAGGGCAGGTTTTTCGCTTAAGGCCACAATGCTCTTACTGCAAGATCGACGAATTGCAATCCATGAGCGTTTTCGAGAGATGGATTTTCAGATTTCGCAGAACGACATTCAGAACACATATACAGCGGCACAATCGGCGGCAAGACCTGAAGGAGTAGAGCCTCCTTGGGCTGAAGACTTTTTTCCGGATCGCAATCCGCCGAGTCATCAAAATAGTGACAGTTGTCCTTCTTTCGTCGGATCCTTCGGCTTCTTCGAACTCTTTTTCTTTCGCATCGCGCCGATGAAAGGGCGCTCTGCTGGTGGGGGTGGTTGATATCCGAAGGCAGGTGCACTTGTGGAACCGTGCAGTGCGGATGGAAATGATTCTTCAGCGCTCGCGAAATGGTCGAGGTAGCGACGCACTCTCTTTCCATATGCTTTGCTCCAGAGCCGTTCATCGAAGAGCGTGACGTCGCCGCCGTCCGTCTTGAAGCGCATGAACGTCCGCAGCAAGCGGAAGAGACGATGCAGGAGACGCGGGAGCGAGTACTCCGCGAAAGGATCGCGATAATGGAGACTGCGACGACTGAAAACGGGCGAGGAGGGATGATCGAAGGGGAGCGAACGGATGAAGAGATGATCGACCGTGTTCGCGGGGAGATCAACGCCCTCGAATGTCCACGGCGTCATGAGCCAGAGCGCAGGAGACGCGGCGGCGTGGAATTCCGCCTGCATGCGGCCCATCCCGCCCGAGAGGCCTTGGCAAATGAGCGTCACATTCTTCGCCTCAAGCGCTTCGTCGAATTTCACATACAGATTCTCGATCATGCTCTTGCCGGGAAGAAGAATGATGGATTTACCGTTGGGAGGATCGGCGAGCAGGGTTTCGACGGTGAGGTCGGTGGGGAAGGAGATGGGCAATGGCGTTTCTCGTTGTTTCGTTATCTCGTTGTCTCGTTGTCTTGGCGATTCTTGCGGTAAAATTTCTGGAAGTGAATGGTCAAGATGCGATGGAACGAGGAGAGTCGTGCCGAAGCGATCGAAGAGGTGTGCCTTGAGGAAGAGTCCGACACGTTCGGGGACGCAATGCAGGAACTGGCTGCCGTTCTGCCGCTGCTCAATCCACGCAATGCGGTTATTCAGATTCTCCGGGTTGAGGATCTGCGCAAGCGAATCGAACTGAACATTGATCTGCTCGGAGAAGTTTCCTTGCGCGCGAACGTCCGCCAATTGCTCGCGAAGTCCACGCGTTTCCGGCGTCTTCAGATCGCCGATCGCGAGGAAACGAATATCCTGGAACTGCCGCGTCTTTTCTATCCACAGCTGGAACGTATCGAGAAACTTGGTGAGGAGAGCATGGCCCTCAGCAGCCGCGCGCAGATCGTCGATGGCGCAGAGCCATCCGAACGCTTTCGTCGCCGTGTCTTCCAACATCGACGCATCGTCCATGATGATGTTCGCATTCTCTTCAATCGCCCCGAACGCCGGATGTGTGGGATCGGAGACGATCGCCAGGAGTTGATGGTGATCGAGGAGCAGGATCGGCGGGAGATTCTCAAATTGATCCCGGTACGTCTGCGCCAGCGCCGTGCAGGCGACCTTGCCGTTCCACACGGGCTCTTCCCCGCCGTGCAACGGCAATGCGCGGCGGATCCTTGGACGGTACCAGCAGAGCTTGAGTGCGAGCGTCGCTTCGTCCGCTGTGAAGGTCTCTTGCGCGATCAGCGCATCGGCCGCCGCATCGTCCAACAATTGTCGAGGGGGATACAGAATTCGCAATTCACCTTTCGCACGTTGCAATTGCGATTTGCGCCTGCCCGACGTAGCGTCGGAAACGAAGTCGGGATTTGCGATTTGCGAATGTGACTCTGGAAGAAGAGACATGAGCAATCGTGACACGGCAGCGTCGAGATTCTTCACTGCGATCCAATGTTGATGGTTGTCATCGTCGAGCGCCGCTGCGATCACGGAGGCCAAGTGACTGGGATCAAGCGGTTCTTCCATCAGTGCGACGTGCTTCGGATCCGCTGACAGCAACTCGATGGACTCAAATTTCGTCTCTTTGCTGCCGAGAATCGGGATCGGCGCGAGCCACTTCGGGGCGGTCTTCCGCGTGGCCTTCGGCAGCGTCTCGATCAGCATCCGGTAGCCCGGCGTGCTCCGTCCCAGGATGTCCCTGGCTTCCTTCGCGCGGGCGGTTGGCAGTGCGCACAGGCGTTCCCAGCATTTTCCGAGGAGCTCGAGCGTCGCGTGCACGTCGCCCATCGCGCGGTGCTGGGGCTCATGGTTCAGGTGGAGGACGGTGCTGAGGTATCCCAGCGAGTAGCTCTCGAGCTCGGGGAACACCAAGGAGGCGAGCATCGAAGTATCGATCCACGGCCGCTCGCTCAGATCCATTCCTTCCCCCTTGAGCATCCCGAGATCGAAGCTGATGTTCTGCCCCACAAGGAGCGCGTCTTCGGGCAGGTGCTTGAGGATCTCATCACGGCATTCTTCGAATTTCGGCGCATCGCAGAGGTCGATAGTCTTGATGTGCGTGAGCACCTCCACGTGCGGCGGGACGTCATTATGGAAAAACAATTGCTCGTACTGCGCGATCACTTTCCCCTCGTCCACGCACGCGCACGCGAACTCGATCACCCGGTGCGTCCGCGGCACGAGGCCCGTCGTCTCGGTATCGAGGACGACGAGAGGAATGGTCGACAAGTTCATAGCGAGTAGGGTACTTCCTCACGTTGCCAGGGTCGAGAACGGTTTCTCATTGGCTCGCCTATCCCGTCCTCATCGAGATTTCTATTGGACTTCAGAAATCTTTCAGCAACCGTAATATAGCTTCTCTGGTCAATTTTGTTGAAATAGCTGGTGAGTTTTCTTTCATTTTTTCCAGGTAATTTTCCAGTTGTATCGTAAATTCATGAAGCCGCACGCATGTCCAAGCCAATTCTTCTGGTGACATTACGTTCAATCCCACTCCATTGATGCTTGAAATATACCCCTTCGCTTTCATTTTCTCAATTTTCAGTCTTCTCCCATACAAGATGAGCATAAAGCGTACACCACATTCTCATGCAAATGAGCATGAATAAAGATGGCTGATTATCATGCGAGATGAGCATGGAAAGGAGGCAGAACGCCGCTCATTTCCGTGAGCCGTTTTTA
>JACQCJ010000030.1 GCA_016201685.1 Candidatus Peregrinibacteria bacterium
AGTCATTCGTTCGAAGCAAGCCTTCGTCGCTCAAATCCGTTCACATCTTCATTCACTCCAGAAAGACATTTCGGCTGTCCTCTGCTTCTTCCAGCATCCGGATGTGGCCTATGTCATGAGAAAGTGAGTACAAGCACCTGGATTACGACATCGATGACCGCAAGCGGGAATGGGTGGAATTCATACTCAAGTGCAATCCTTGCAAGCAATCAACCCGGGTATTCGAGAATGGCCAGAAGGTTCCTGAGAAACCTTCGCTCTGCGTGAAGTGCGATCGGGAGGTGGAATTGAGCACGCGAAAGAAGAATAGCAAGCGCTATTACGTCGATACGTGCAAGCATTGCGGGCACGTCGAAGAAACAATAAGCGTTCTCGACGAAAAGGAGAAAGTGCCGACACATGAAGAGATCGAACGCTTCGAGTACGACAAGAAGCGTTTCTGCCTGACGTCTGCCCAAGGGGAAAGATACAAGCACTGGATCGAAGGCATGAAACGGATGGATGGATTGAAGAAGGAGCAGGAGGCGAACGTGGAATTTTATGACAAGCTCATGGAAGTGAAGAAACTCAACATCGCCGGACTGGAGAAATTACTGAAAGCAGCGATCAAGAAGACGGGCTACGCCGATCTGCAGATTTCCATGCCGCCACCGACAGGACAGATCATCCTCAATTTTTCGGTGCGGGATACGGACGAAAAACGCGAAGAGCACGACAGCCGCAAAACTCTGGAGAAAGCCATCGAGAAGATTTTGGAAGATAAGAATTGGGCGCTCATGTCCGAGGGTATCAGCTATCGTCTTGGCTTCCTCAGTGGACGCATCCGTGGATACGAATCGGAGGAGGATCTCAAAGTACTCACCAAATTGAGGATGAAACAGGTCATGAAAAAGCAGAAGATCTCCGTTTAATCACACACCAGAACGGTGCAGCCTTAGGCAATATCGGCAAGATCAGGTCGTGACACATCGCACAAAAATCCTTCGATTCAGGCTGATCGCAATCTGTTTGCCTCAAGATTCATGCTTGGAAAAATGAAAGAGCAGAATACATACATCCTCTTAGCACAAGCTCTCTCTGCCTTTTCTCCGTCTCTTTGCCGTAAAGTGGAGGATAAATTTCGAGCCCTCGCTCGATCCCTTTCTTTTTTTCAAATGAACAAACCCAAGTTGCTGAGTTGGTACCTCGTGATCGGTATCGCTTTTTCCCCTGTCTCTTTCGCCCAGGCGCAGCTGGTGCCTACAGTCCCCGCTGATACGACCGCACCCGTAGTCTCGAATATCACGGTGAGCTCCATCACCCCTGTTGGGGCAGTGATCGCGTGGACCACGAATGAGATCGCGGATTCGCAAGTCGAATATGGCCTGACAACCGGGTATGGTTCGAGCACGACGCTGAATGTGAGCCTTGGAACTGCGCATCTTCAGACACTCACGGATTTGCAATCCGGGACCGTATATCACTACAGAGTGAAATCGAAAGATGCGGCGGGGAACACCACCGTGTCCGCCGATCAAACATTCATAACGGAAGCCGCCGTTACCACATCATCCTCCTCTTCCTCCAGTACTTCCTCCGTCAGTTCAAGTTCTTCTGCCGTCATCATTGAAGTTTCCTCGAGCTCCTCCTCCTTCATTGTCGACGTGTCTTCGAGTTCTTCGACCCAGACCGATATCCTCACGCAACCGGTGACGACGGAAACCTCTTCCGCCGCATCGTCGGCATCTTCTACCGTCAGTTCCACTCTTGCGAATGTTGACGCGACCGGTCCCGTGATTTCCACGGTCGCCGTCAGCGCGACGACGTCCGTAGGTACGGTCATCGCGTGGACCACCGATGAGCTCGCAGATTCGCAGATCGAATACGGTCTGACCGATTCTTACGGCTTCGAGACGACGCTCAATGTTTCCCTCGGCACGGCACACCTCCAGACTCTGACCGATCTGGAGCCCGGAACAGCGTATCACTTTCGGGTGAAGTCCAAAGACGCTGCCGGCAACGTGACGATTTCCGAGGATCACGTCTTCACGACCGTGTCCGCTTCGATCGTCGTCGATATCCCTCCGGCGATCCTCACCCAGAGCGTTATTTCCATCATGCCTGCGAGCGTGACCGTTCTCTGGACGACCAACGAAATCAGTACCTCCCAAATCGAATATGGACTTACGACACAATACGGCTCTCATACGACTCTCGATACGAGTCTGGCATTGGAACATGCCGTGAGCATCGGAAATCTTCAGGCGGGAACTGAGTACCATTACCGCATCAAGACGACGGATTCGGCCGGCCAGACGACGTACTCAGGGGACGACACGTTCACAACCGAGAGCCTTACCGTCACCGTTGAGCCGACGCCGAACGTCGGCGTACCCCTCTCGATTGCGAACATCGAAGCATCCGCGCTGACATCGTCCTCGGCGCTCTTGGCATGGACGACCTCGACGCTTGCAGATTCTCAGATCGAATACGGCCTCACGACGAACTATGGCTCGCATACGACGATTGATGTCTCGCTCGGTCTTGCTCATGCTGTTCTTCTCAATGGCCTCAGTCCCGGCACGACGTATCACTATCGCGTGAAATCCAGAGATGCAGAGGGGAATGTGGTGACTTCCGACGATCAAGTGCTCACGACTCTCGCAGCGCCCTCCGTCACGACAAGTACGACTCCGCCTGTTCTCTCCGATGTGACGGTCACGACTGTGGAACCCACAGCCGCAACGATCGGCTGGATAACGGACAAGGTCGCCACGTCGCAGATCGAATACGGGCTCACCGCCGGTTACGGTTCTTCGACGACCCTCGATGCGAGTCTTGGCTTGGTCCACAGCGTCATCCTCGCGAATTTGACTCCCTATACGACCTATCACTACCGCATCAAGACGACCGATGCCGGAGGACACACGACGACGGGCGGCGACAACACGTTCACGACGGCGACCGTGACCGTCACCGTAGAACCGTCATCAAGTGCCTCTTCCATCGTCAGCGTTCCGCTCGTTGCGAGCGAAGTCCAGGCATCGGCGTTGACTTCTTCCTCGGCGCTTCTCATTTGGACCACATCCGCTCTGGCTGATTCGCAGATCGAATATGGACTGACGACGTCCTATGGCTCTCACACCACGATCGACGTCTCGCTCGGACTTGCTCATGCAGTCCTCCTCAGCAGTCTCACGCCCGAAACGACCTATCACTACCGCGTGAAATCGAGGGATGCCGGGGGAAATCTCGTCGTCTCCGATGATCAAACGTTCACGACGCTCGCGGCTCCTCCCGCATCGGTCAGCATTTCAACTCCGCCTGTGATTTCCGAGGTGGCTGTGACCACAGGACAGACGACTGCGACGATTGCGTGGACGACGAATAAGATCGCGAATTCTCAAGTGGAGTACGGCCTCACAAATGCCTATGGATCGGATTCCACGCTCAATGCCGCTTTCGCAAACGTCCATTCCGTTGCCCTGAGTGGTCTTGAGGCGGCAACGACGTACCACTATCGCATCCGGACGACCGATGCCGGAGGACGACTGACGGTCGGTGAGGACAATACCTTCACGACCGCTGCGTCTTCGAGTTCGGTTTCCGTGACACTGCCTTCGATTTCCGACGTGGAGGAATCCGCACTGACGTCGTCATCCGCCCTCATCCGGTGGATAACGTCCGTGCCAACCGACGCGCAAATCGAATACGGGCTCACGACCTCGTACGGTTCGCAGTCGACGCTCGACACTGCGCTCAGCCTTCATCATTCGTCGCTCCTTTCCGGATTGAATCCGGACACGACCTATCACTACCGCGTCCGGTCCATTGATGCGTCGGGCAATCATGTCCTGTCCGGCGACCAGGATTTCACGACGCTTGAGCTGCCGACGGATCGAACCGCACCAGTCATCTCCGGGGTGAGGGTCACCAAAGTGGGAACGACGAGCGCGACCATCACGTGGACGACGGATGACGCGTCGAGCACCCGCGTGCAGTACGGCGAGACAACCTCCTACGGCGTCTATACGGATCTTGCGGCGACTCCCACTACCGTCCACTCCGCGACCGTCACAGGTCTTTTCCCCGACACCACCTACAACTTCAACGTGCAATCGGAGGACAGCGCAGGAAATACTGCCATTTCCGTGAATCACACCTTCACGACGGAGAAGGCACCCTACGTCTCGGGCACAATGGGCATTCCGGTCGTGTCGCACGTCACCGACACATCGGTCACGCTCTCGTGGACCGTGCCCTTTGACGACACGGCCGGTCTCGAATTCTACGATATTCGCTACAGCACGCGGCCGATCACGCAGTTCAACTTCGAGGATGCCATTCCCGCACGCGAGGGAGTGGAGCACATCGTTCATGTCAGCCAGAACGGGCAGAGCACCGAACACATCTACATGATCATCGAGCTGCAGGCGGGCACATCCTACTACTTCGGCGTCAAATCCGGCGCGTCGCGTACAACACTCGCGCATCTGGAAGAGTCCAACACCAACCCCTCCGCGCAGCTGCAAACAAATAGCCAAACGTCGACGACGGCAAGCACGACGAACAATGAACATGGATTGGCGAATAGTAACGTCGGAAGAACTCAAGGAACCGTTGCAGCAGGTTCTCGCGCTTCGGGAGGGGGCGGCGCTGCCGACACGCAGGGAACATCGGACAAGAGCGGAGGCACCCGGCGGTTGCCCGCTCCGCGCGATATGCAAGCACAGGCTGCTGACGGTGAAGTGGCCTTCGTATGGAACAGTCCGCTCAATTCACCCTTCATCCATACGGATATCGTGCGCAAGGAAGGAGACTTCCCCACGTCGCCGACCGACGGTCAGACCGTCTACGAAGGACGCGATGAAACCTTCACCGATACGAACCTCATAAACGGCAAGAAATATCACTATGCGATCTTCACGCATAATGACGGGACGACGAAACACGCATTTTCCGCTCCCGTCCTCGTCGCCATGCTTCCGACCGACAGCGTCGAGCAATTCACGGTTCGCGAGAAACCGCCTGCACCCGTTCTTTCTCGAGAACTGCGCATGGGGATGAAGAACGCCGAGGTAGAAGCGCTACAGCGCATGCTCGCGAACGATGCCTCCACGTATCCAGAGGGAAAAGTGACGGGATACTTCGGAGCGCTGACGCAGACTGCAGTGAAGAAGCTTCAGGAGAAGAACGGTCTTCCGCAGACAGGAATCGTTGATGCTCAAACGAGAAATGTTCTCTCGGGATTGTCGGCAGGACCATCATCGACGCCTTCCTCCACTTCCCCTCTTTCCTCGCCCATCCCCCAAGTGAACTCTTTGCAGCGCGATCTCGTGCAAGGATCTCGTGGCGATGACGTGAACGTTCTTCAAACATTCCTGAAAGCCCGCGGCCTCTATCCGATCCCGGTCACCGGATATTTCGGTGCGTACACGCAGGCGGGCGTGAGGAAGTTCCAAGAGCAGCAGGGCATCCCGGCAACCGGCGCAGTCTCGGCAATGACCAGGGAGAAAATACGACAAATGTCAGTGAAGTGATTTGAAAAAGTGTCCATGATCGTGGGTCTAGGATGAGGACTTCTACCCTCTTCCTTTCTCCTCCATGGCCACGTCCATCTTCAAGAACAATTTCCCCGGAGCGGAGAAACTCCAACAGGCAGTGGATACTGCCGACTACATCATCGGCCTTGATCTCCATAAAAAGACGACAGCGGTCTGTGTCATCGATCGCAGGAAACCGGACGCTCCCGTGTGCGAGCGAAAGCAGCTCAAGAACAACCAGTTGCCCGAGATGCTCCTCCGCTTCGCAGGTAACAAGGTGATCGCCTGCGAAGCTGCCTACGGTTGGCATCTC
>JACQCJ010000031.1 GCA_016201685.1 Candidatus Peregrinibacteria bacterium
CACGGGGCGCGGCAGAGGACCAGGCATCGGATGGGGAGAATGACTGGTTCGTCATCCTACCCGATTCTCAACCAGACGGGAAATTATGATTTGTTGTACTAGACGCCGTAGTACTTCTGATACCACTCCACCCTTCGACTCGTCCGCTCGGCGGCCTCGCTCAGAGCAAGCATCACAGACCGTAGTATCTTCTATACCACTCTATGAATCGGGGGACCCCCTCCTTGATCATCGTCTTGGGCTCATACCCCAGCATCCGCTTCGCTTTGGAAATATCGGCGGAGGTGATGCGCACGTCGCCCGGCTGCATGGGGAGGAATTCTTTCGTCGCTTCTTTGCCGCAGGATTCCTCAATGATTTTCACGAAGTCCATCAATTCTTCCTTCCGACCGCAACCAAGGTTGAAGATTTCCTCCGGATAATTCTTGTTGATGGATGCCACGATGCCGGCGACGATGTCGTCGATGGAGGTCCAATCGCGCTGCATCTTGCCCTCGCCGAAAATGGAGAGGGGACGGCCGTGGAGGAGGGCATCGGTGAAGAGGAAGAGCGCCATGTCCGGGCGGCCGTAGGGGCCGTAGACCGTGAAGAAGCGCAGACCCGTCACGTGGATGCCGTAGAGCCGGTGGTACGTGTGTGCGAGGAGTTCATTGTCCTTCTTCGTCATGCCGTAGAGGGAGACTTGATTCTCCGTCGGGTCGCTCTCCTCCGCCGGGAATTTCTTCGCATCGCCGTACACGGAGCTGCTGCTGGCGTAGATCATTCCAGGAATCTTTTGAAGGCGTGCCTCGTCGAGCACGCTGAAGAAGCCCTGGATGTTGGTGGCGATGTATTCCTCCGGATGCTCGAACGAGTAGCGCACGCCCGCAAGGGCCGCCAAGTGGCACACGCGATCGGTCCCCTTCATGCATCTCTTCAGCGTCTCACGATTGAGAATGTCTCCGCGGACGAAGGTGAATCCCTTTTTTCCCTCGAGCATCTTCAGTCGCGCCTCCTTCAACGTGGGATTGTAGTACGGGCTCACATTGTCCAGGCCAACGACGTCATCCCCCCGTGCGAGGAGAGCTTGCGCCGTGTGAAAGCCGATGAATCCGGCGCATCCGGTCAGCAAGATCTTCATAGGAGATGGGGGGATTTTACCCCATCTGGAGCTAAAAAGAAGGATCGAAGATCTTTGTACTTGCATGTATGATGCGTTTAACACAACATTCCCGCCTATGGGAAAACAAGAACAAGTAGGCTTTGACTCTCTTGAAGAGATGCGAAAACGTCATTGGCTTGAATATCTTCATGGAATGAGCAAATCAGATTTGCGTCTAGAGCTCGACAATGCTGCCGACGTATCTCCTACTGTTCTGACTGTTCTCCATATCCTTCGTGACGATGCCGTCAACGAGTTTAGAAAATGGTTGGAGGCTTATGAAGACTTTCCCGACGATTCATTGACGTATGCAGATTATTTTTCATACATCCTCGAAATTCTTGCAAAGCGTTTTCTCAGAGAAAAGATTGCGGGCGCAATTCCGTCAAAGGTCGGTTTGACGCGGAGTCATATGCAGAATGTTGCATCTACTCAAAACAGGATTCCTTCATAAGGCTACTCCGATCCCGTGATACCTCAATCCCGCCTCCCGCACCTCGCTCGGCTCGTAGACGTTGCGGCCGTCGAAGAGATCAATTCCTTTCATGATTGCTTTGAGTTCGCGCAGATCCGCACCGCGGAAGAGATCCCATTCGGTGAGGAGCACGAGGGCATCGGCGTCCTTGGCCGCGTCCATCGGTGATTGCGCGAAGGAGATTCCCGCGGGGAGGAGCTTCTTGGCATTCTCCATGGCGAAGGGATCGTAGGCCTTCACGCAGTGACCGTTCTTCAGGAGGACGGGAAGGAGATCCAGGCTCGGCGCCTCGCGCATGTCGTCGGTCTTGGGTTTGAAGGCCAGGCCCCAGATCCCGACCGTCGAGTTTGGTTTGAGCGTCTTCAGAATTTTCTCGAAGAAGCGATGCCGCTGGCGGGCGTTGATGCGGTCGGTCGCTTCCACGATGCTGAAGTCGAGTCCGTGTTCCTTGGCCGTCGCGAGGAGAGCCTTCACATCCTTGGGGAAGCAGCTGCCGCCGTACCCGATGCCGGCGTGGAGGAACCGCGGCCCGATGCGGTCATCGAGCCCCATGCCCCGGGCGATATCGCGGATATTCGCTCTCGTCTTCTCGCAGAATTCGGTCAGCATGTTGATGAAGCTGATCTTCGTGGCCAGGAACGCGTTGCTCGCATACTTCACGATCTCCGCACTCTCGCGACTCATGAAGAGGAGGGGCTTGCCGACGCGGGTGATGGGGCGGTAGAGCTCCTCCATCAGCGCTCGAGCGTCGAGCGAGTGGACAGTGGAAAGTGGAGAGTGAACAGCGTCTTTTCCCCCTGTCCACTGTCCACTGTCCATTTTTCCGTTCACTCCCACAACGATCCGATCCGGCATCAACGTATCGCCCACGGCCATTCCTTCGCGCAAAAATTCAGGATTGCTGACGACGGGGATTGAAACGTTCATGTCGCGCTTCTTGAGGATCTCGGCCATGAGTTCTTCACACTTCTTCCCGGTGCCCACCGGGACGGTTGATTTGTTCACGAAGACCAAATCGTGGTCGGCGTGTTCCGCGACCGTCCTCGCGACGGTGAACACCGCGCGAAGGTCGGCGCTGTGGTCTGCGTTTGGGGGAGTGGCGACGGCGGAGAAGAGAATGTGGACCTCCGGCAGACATTCCTTCAAATCCGTCGTGAATTGGAGCAAGCCGCTCTTGAGGCCCCGGGTGATCAATTCTTCCAGTCCCGGCTCGTAGATGGGGCTCTTTCCTTCCTTCAACATCGCGATCTTCGCCTCGTCGATATCCACGCCCGTCACGTGGTGCCCCAGTTCCGCGAAGCAGGCGGCGGAGACGAGCCCGACATACCCTGTGCCAATGACGGCGATGCGCATGGGATCCCATGGTATCATGAATTCCATGACGCGAATTTTGGTCACCGGTTCCATCGCCTACGATCTTCTCCTTGGGTACGACGGGTCGTTCCGCGATGCGATCGATCCCGCGGATTTGGATCACCTCTCCGTTTCTTTCTTCAGCCCGCACTTCGCGCGGCATCATGGCGGGACGGGGGCCAACATCGCCTGGAATCTCACGATTCTGGAGCAAGATCCATGCCTCGTTGCGTCCGTGGGTGCGGATGGCGAAGCGTACCTGGCGTTGCTGCGCGAGCGCGGCATCGATACGTCGCGCATTGAGGTCCTGCGCGATCGCGTGACAGCGACGGCGATCATTGGGACCGATACGAGCGAGCGGCAGATCGCCTTCTTTCACCCGGGGGCCGATGCGCACGGTTCCTGGCCGGCGAATCTCGCCGATCAGCGCGAAGAATTCACTCACGCCATCATCAGTCCGCGCGACCCCGTCGCCATGATGCAGGCGGTGCGCTTCTGTCGTGTGTGGAAGATTCCGTATCTTTTCGATCCTGGGCAGCAGGTGATTTCACTCAGCCGCGATGAACTCGTCAGTGCTCTGGAGGGCGCCGCGGGAGTGATTGCCAACACCTACGAATGGAGTCTCCTCTCGGAGAAGATCGGCGTTTCCACGAGCAAACTCCTCGATCGTACGCCCATGCTCATCGTCACTGCTGGGGAAGAAGGCTTCACCGTTTACCGTCGCAAGGAGCCGGCGATCACGCTCCCGGCCTGCAGGCCCGATCGCCTCGTGAATCCCACGGGGGCCGGCGATGCGCTGCGCGCTGGAGTTCTCGCAGGCCTCGCTTCAGGATGGGACCTTCGGCAGTGCGGGATGCTTGGCGCGTCCATTGCCTCCTTCGTCGTGGAGAGGGAAGGCACGCTCCTTGATCACGTTGACATCGATGACATTCTCGGCAGAGCGGAGGAGACGTATGGAGAGAGACTCCCGGAATTGACAATGTTAGGCCACAGCTAAAACTGGACTTTTTTCGAACAGAACATAGAAGAGAGACGCATGCAAACTGGGGATTTACCCTTCTCCCCTTCCTTTGTATGCCCAAAGATCAGCTCCATAAACGCTTCATCGATGCGCAGGTGAAGATGCTTCTCCAGTTGTATGAAGCAGGCACACTCACGGAACAACAGGTATGCGATCGGCTCCAGATCGGTCGTTCCCGCTTCTTCACGCTCCTCCAGAACTACCAACACGATCCGGCGAACTTCACGGTGCGCTACCGGCGTTCCGCTCCTCCGTCCAATCGTGTCGGTCAAGAAACGGACGCTGCGATCTTCGCGGAACTCGAACGACAGAAAACACTCATTCTCAATCCCGCTCTCCCCATCCGCTACTACCACTACCGAGAAGCGCGTGATGCCGTGTGCATGGAGCACGGCATCACGCTCTGCGATGAAACCGTCCGACGGAGAATTACCCACGACGAGTACGACAAACTGATCGTGCAAACGAAGGCGCAAGAAGAGCAATTGCACGATGAAATGCGGTCACACGGCAAGGCAGACGAAACATTTTTGATTTCGTGTTCTTATCTGCTGGAACTGCTCAAACGCGCATCCGATCTCTTCGAGCGTTCGCAGGCGGCTCAAAAGAACCATCTACTGCGCTTCGTGCTTGAGAACGGAAAAGTGGAAGGCGAAAACCTCATCTACGAGCTGAAAAGTCCCTTTGCAGGTATCGCCCAGTGCATCGAATCTAAAGAATGGCTCCCCTTGTTGGACGCAATGCGAACCGATTGGTTCAGCAGTGACTTCTCCACTTTTCAGATTATCCACACCGATTGATCTGCTACAGAAAGAGGAAAAGTATGGTTTTCCACAGTGTCCAACACTCGGCATTTGAGAAAGGAATTTTTCTGATTTCCATACAAACTCAGTCAGACGACCCGCCATCACCGCCGAAACGCGACTTCCTGTTCATAGATGAGTCGGGCGATCCTGGCACGTTCTCGCCGTACTACATCCTCGGACTGCTGCATGTCACCGACGTGTCGCTCAAAGACCTCAACTTGCACCTCGGCGCGATGCGGTATTTCGGATCGGTGAGGCGTGAACTCAAATCGTCGCGGGTCACACGGGAACAGCGCGAACAACTGCTCCGTATCCTGCGCGACGCGCACGACAATACTTTCGTCCGAGCCAGTGCCGTCTACATTCCGAAGAGCGAGTACCGAGGCATCTACCTCACGGATCGTCCCGATCAGACGCTCGACCCCAGCCGCTTTCAGAATCTGATGCTGCGCCGCTTGCTGGAACATCACTTCTCGGTCTGCAAGCCGCAGTCGCAGGAAGTGGAACTCGTCGTGGATCGTTTCTTCACCAGTGAGGCCGTCGAAGGCAGGATGCGTCGCTACCTGCGGGAAGATAAACACGGGCGACTTCCCGCTTTCCTGCACATCACCCAAGCCGATTCGCGCTATGTCGAACTGCTACAAGTCGCCGACTGGATCGCGGGTGCGGTCAAAGAGCGGTTCTTCACCCATGAAGACCGCGACTTCGCCGATCTCTTCCAATACATCAACGCCGCGAAACTCACAAAATGAAAGAGGCCGGTACTCGTACGAGCCCAGCCTCTTTCGTAGGCAGGGTCATTATAGCACAGAATGACCCCTGTATACGCAAAAAGTCTCAAAAACCCGCCGTGGCACTAGCCAGGGACGGGTGGGCATAGAAGGGGCAGGTATGCACAAGGGAACCTTGCCTACGTGGCAGAGTACACGATTGCAAATAAAGACTGCCGTCCCGCCGTAGAAGGGTGAGAGGGCAGTGGGTGTAGCAGTGGAATTATAGCCCCACCGATGATTGAAGTTCAGAAATCATGATGATGTTTACGAAATTGGTTGATGACCGATGAATGGAATTGGCTTGAAGAAGACGGGAAATCGATGAAATGGTCTTCATGTTTGTCTGTTTCATTCATGAACGTGTCTTTCCGATGAGAGTGACGAGACGTGTGCAACA
>JACQCJ010000061.1 GCA_016201685.1 Candidatus Peregrinibacteria bacterium
CGCGCGCGTACCGCACCAAAATCAAGGTGACTGATGCGGAAATGAGAACGCTGCGTCTCCATCGCGAAGAGTTTCATGGCGAGTGGAACTACCGACTGGAGCCTCGGGAAAAGTTGTAGGAATTGTTTGTCGGGGTTCCCTTAGATGGTCAAATGGCTACATGGTTCGCAAGCGATGAACAAAGATTGCCGAGAAATAGCTTCGTCCTTGCCATGCAAGCCATCTAACCATGTAACCATTCAGCCATTTCTTCGATACTTCTCACTTAAACAACCTCCCCAGCTCCTCCTTGAATTCCTCCACATCCTTGAACTCGCGGTGGACGGAAGCGAAGCGGATGTAGGAGACTTCATCGATCCGCTTGAGCTCTTTCATGACGTCCGTCCCGACGGTCGAGCTCGCAACCTCCTTCTTGTTCGCGCCCCACTTCTCCTCGAGCTTGGAGAGCAATTTATCGATCTGTTCCTCGGAGACCGGCCGCTTGGTGCAGGCGAGCCAAATCCCCCGCTCAATCTTGCCTCTCGAGTACGGCTCCCTCGTCCCGTCGCGCTTCACGACGATGAGCGAGGAGAGTTCCTGCCGCTCGAAGGTCGTGAACCTGTGATTGCACTTGGGGCACTCGCGCCGCCGCCGCACGGCTCTCCCTTCCTCGGTCAGACGGGAGTCGATGACAGCGGTATCCTCGGATTTGCAGTGGGGGCAGTGCATGCGAGGAGCATATCACGCTCTCAGCAGATGCCAGGATTGTACGAGCTTCAAAGAGTTCCTTTTCGCACCGTACGGACATTGGGTCTCGTCAGATCCAGAATCGTCGAAGGCGGGATGATGGGCAACAGTCCGGAATCGAGAATCAGATCGGGCTGGAGTTTCTGGTCTTCGAATTGCTTCACGATCTCTTCCGCACTGTACGAGTTCGGTTGGCCATGGAGGTTGGCGGAAGTGGTCGAGAGTGGAGAGGCAAAAGGTCTCGGAAACGCGGGCCGTAGGCCCGCTCCCATTTCAGTAAATAATTTTTTCCCCTGAGGAGCGGGCATACTTGCCCGCGGAGCCTGCCCAGTGGAGTCCATTGAAGAATTTTGCATGAATGATCCAAATCGAGACACCAATTCCTGCGCGAGCGGATGACTGGAGATGCGAATGCCGACCGTTCGGATTTGCGAATTGCAAATTGCGAATTGCGAAGGGGCAATCGGATAGATTGTACGTGCACCTGATCGAAAAGGAAGAATCAGCGTCAACGGTCCGGGGAGATATTTCTTCGCAAGTTTTTCCGCTTCCTCATTCCATTCGACGTACCGCTTGGCATTCTCGATCGAGGCGAAGAGAGCGCTCACAGGTTGGTCAGTCGGTCGCTTCTTGAGCGCGAAGAGCTTCTCGACAGCTTGTTCATTCGCAAGATCGCACGCGAAGCCGTAGCACGTCTCCGTCGCGTGGGCGACGATTCCCCCCGTCTGGAGAATGTGCATAGCGTGCATCAGTGCCGCTTCTGATATCTCGAGGATGTTCATCGGGAAGATACAAGATACCCTTCGACAGCGCTCAGGGCAGGCAAGGTACAAGATACAAAAATCCGATCATTGGCTCATTCCTTTGTATCTTGCTTCTTGCATCTTTGAGATTCATCACCGCTTTGCTTCCCGTCCGTACCTCGCCATCACGTCCTCAATTCTCTGTTCCAGGACGGTGGACATGGTCACCGTGAGCGGAACGGGAATGATCTGCTCGCCGATCTTGAGCTGGATGCGCTCGGCGCCGGGGAAGGTCTCGAAGGTTTTCTTGAGATCCAGGAGGAGCTGGCGCGGGGCGCGGGGAGGGAGGACGACAGTATGAACGGAGATGCGCGTCGCATCGTTGCCCGTTACCGGTCGGCTCGTGGCCAGTTCCGGTCGTTCATCGGGCAACGGAGCGTGTTCTGGCAACGGGGAACGGCCGTCCTCGAGGCTGATCATTTTCAATGCTTCTTCCACCTTCATTCCCTCCACAATCCACTTCCCCAGCGGTCCCAGGAACTCCTCCCCCCCCTCGTTTTTCCCCCCGAGCGTCATGGTTTCCCCGGCGATCACGTTGCCTTCCTCGTCCACGAGCTCGACCGTTTCCTCCTGCGTCTCGTCCGGTCGCGTGCGGATGATGCCGCGCTTCGCCTCCTCTTCATCGAAGAATCCCTCCTCCTTGGCGCGGGTGATCATGGTCGAAAGGGATGCGCGCTTGAGGGCGGAGGCGCGAAGCTGGAGCTGGCCGCCGCGCACGTCGAGGGTGCCGCCGATCACGAGCACGGTATCTGGCTGCTCAAGATGCTTCTGCGCATCGCTGAAGACGCGGGGGAACAGCGTCACTTCCATCTTGCCCGTGGGGTCTTCGAGCGTCAGCACGGCCATCGTCTCGCCCTTCTTCGTCATGATGCGCTTGAGGCCTTCCTCGATGCCCGCGAGCGTGATCGTTTTCCCCGCTTCCTTCGCCGTGAGATTCCCGATGAGCTGAGCTTTCTTCCCGATGTACTTCCGCAAGCCCGCGAGCGGGTGGCTGGACACGTACATCCCGAGCGTCTCCTTCTCCCACTTCAACTTTTCGAGTATCGTCGCCTTGGGCGTCTTGGGGAATTCGATCGTCGCCGTCGCAATGCCACCTTCCATCTGCCCGAACAGGTCGGCCTGAGCGCTGCCGGCATCGCCCGACGCCTTGCAGAAGTCGACGACCTTCTCGTAGTGCTCCAGGAGGACGCGGCGGTCTGCCAGCGAATCAAGAGCGCCGCTCTTCGCCAACGCCTCGACCGTCTTCTTATTGAGGAGCTTGCTCGGCATGCGCCGCGCAAAGTCTTCGATGGAGGTGAACGGGCCGCCGGCCTCCCGCACCGCGATGATCTGTCCAACACTGCTTTCACCGATCCCTTTGATGGCTGCCAATCCAAAACGAATTGATCCCGCCTTTGCACTTTTCGTCGCTTCGGCTTTCTTCTGTTCTTGCTCCGCGGGAATGGGCGTGAAGTCCTTGAGCGATTCGTTGATGTCGGGCGGAAGCACCGCGATGCCCATCGCCTTGCACTCCTCGATCTCGATCATGATGCGATCGGTGCGCTGCGCATCGCTGCTGAGGAGCGCGGCCATGAATTCCGTGGGAAAGCGCGCCTTGAGGTACGCCGTCTGGTACGCGATGAACGCGTAGCCCGTGGAGTGCGACTTGTTGAAGCCGTATCCCGAAAACGGTTCGATGAGAGCGAAGATCTTCTCTGCCGTTTCCTGCTTGTGGCCTCGTTCGCGCGCGCCCCTGATGAATTTCTCCCGTTGCTCCTTGAGGAGAGACGGGATTTTCTTGGCAACCGCTTTGATGAGGAGATACCCCGCGCCAAGGCTGAAGCCGGCAAACTCCTGCACGACGCGTTGCACTTGTTCTTGATAGACGATGATGCCGTAGGTTTCCTCGAGGAACGGCTGGAGTTCCGGCACGTCATAGGTGATGAGATCGGGATTGTGCTTGCGCTTGATATAATCGGGGATGGCGTCCATC
>JACQCJ010000028.1 GCA_016201685.1 Candidatus Peregrinibacteria bacterium
ATGTGGAACCTCCTCCTCGACTTTCTCTTCCCCCGGCGTTCGCTCTCCGGCAGGGAAGGGGAATGGATCACCGATGATGAGCGTCGCCAGCTCCGTGCCAAGCCGATCATTCTCGAGACTGCGATGCTCCGGTCGCGCGGGATCCAGTCGCTCGACCGCATCGTGGCGGCCGCGATGTACGACGATGTGCCGCTCCTCAAGAAAGCCATCCACACGTTCAAGTTCCGCCGGATGCGCTCGCTCGCACCGGAGCTCGGCACGATGCTCGTCGAAGCGTCGAAGGTCAGCTGGACCGATGATCATCCGGTTCTCTGTCCGGTCCCGCTCCACTGGTCGCGCAGATTCCAGCGCGGATTCAATCAGGCTGAGATGCTCGCACAAATCGTCGCTTCGGCTCGGGGAATTCCCGTTCAATCCCTCGTCCGACGGATTCGTCCGACGGGACATCAGACGCAGCGAACGCGCGAAGAACGCCTCGTTGCCGTTCGCGATGCGTTCCGAGTGGATGCATCTCCGCTTCCTCCCTTCATTGTCTTGATTGATGACGTGACGACGACCGGTGCGACATTGGACGCGTGCGCGGTGGCGCTCAAGCGGGCGGGTGCCCAGAGAGTGGAGGGGTTGGTGGCGGCGTATGGGTGAGGATGGAGAGGAATACATGTTTGATTTGTATTTTTGTTTCAACCTCCATCCCCGACCCCTCCTCCGATGGAGGAGGGGGAATGTCCAAGAGTGTAAATCACCCCTCAGATGAATCGTTCGACTACTTTCCTCGACATCCATCCACCGTAAAATCATTGCTTCACTCAGCAATCCAAACCATTGTGGAAAACTTTTGAGTTTTCCACGGGATTGCTAGGATGCCACCCATGATCAGCATTCTCCTCTCTGCTGTTGCGTTTTTGGCGCTCCTGACAGTCCTCGTTCTCATCCATGAGCTCGGCCACTTCGCCGTTGCTCGGCGCGCGGGCGTGACGGTGGAGGAATTCGGTTTTGGACTTCCGCCGCGCGCCAAGACTCTCTTCTGGCACGACGGCACACGGTTCTCTCTCAATTGGATTCCCTTCGGAGGCTTCGTGCGGCTCCAGGGCGAGAATGCGGAAACCTACAAGGAGCGCACGGCCAAGGGCAGCTTTGGCAATGTCGCGGGAGGGTGGCGCATCGCCATCCTCGTCGCGGGGGTCGCCATGAACTTCCTTTTCGCGATCATCCTTCTCACGATCGGTTTCTCAGTCGGTCGCTGGATTCCGACCTATCTCAGCTTCGAAGAGATGCGCGCCGCGGCCGTTTCCGGCGAGATCCACATGGATCCCGGCGTCCTGATCGATCAAGTGCTGCCCGGGGGCACGGCCGCCACCGCACACGTTCCCGCGCGCGGCGTGCTTCTCGCGATCGACGACGCTCCCGTCTTCGCTCCCACGGACGTGGCCGCAATCCAGCGCGGCAAGACATCGGTCCGCTACACGCTGCTCCCTGCGGAAGATGCGGCGCGCCCGCTCACGATCACCGTGCCCGTAAGGGATGGCAAGACCGGCATCGGCCTCGTGCCGTGGTTGCACGGCGTTTCCGCACCCGAGAGGTCCGTGTGGACGGGCTTTCTCCTGGCGCTGCGCGAGTCGCGCGTGATGACGGTGCAGACGATCGAGGGCATCGGCAAGCTCGCCGCATCGCTCCTCCTCGGCGGACGGGTGCCCGAAGGCATCACGGGAATTGTGGGGATCGCGCAGCTGACGCACTCCTCGCTCCAGGAGGGCTTCCTCACGTACCTGCGGCTCGTTTCGCTCCTTAGCCTCAGCCTCGCCATTCTCAACATCCTCCCGCTGCCGGCCCTCGACGGCGGGCGGCTGCTCTTCGTGCTCATCGAGCTCGTCCGCGGCAAGCCGATGAACCGCACGATGGAAACGTGGACGAACGCCGTGGGGTTCGCCGTCCTTCTGGGGCTCATCATCATCATTACCTACCACGACGTCGTCCGTCTCTTCTGAACGATGACCATGCTTGCCTCTCCGCCGGCGCCCACCGTGCAGATGGATCCTCCGCTGCGCGATCTGTGGATCGACGTGCTGAGGCAGCTCGAGGGGAAACTCCAGCACAGCCAGTTCATTACGTGGTTCAACGACACGGCCATCCTCGGCAGAGAAGAGGGGACGCTCGTCGTGGGTCTCCCGCTCCCCATGTTCCTCGGATGGCACATGGAGCACTACCGCACGCTCACGCTCGAAATCGTCCAGCAGTTCGATCTCACGATCCGCCAGATCGTGTACAAGGTGGACGTCGGTCTCAAAGACAATCCCCAACGCTCCGTCGATCTGCTCCAGTACTTCCCCGAGCAGAAGCGCCGAAAGCTCCCCGGCAAGCAGGAGGTGAAGCTCGCGGAGGGGATCGTGAGCAAGATCCTCAACCCGCGCTACACGCTCGAGCACTTCATCGTGGGATCGAATACGCGGCTCGCGCACGCGGCGTGCCAGGCCGTCGCCATGCAGCCGGGCGGCAAATATAATCCTCTCTTCCTGTACGGTGGCGTGGGCCTCGGGAAGACGCACCTCCTCCAGGGAACGGGGAGCGCCATTCTCAAGCAATCACCCAAGGCCACCGTCGTCTACACCACCACCGAGGACTTCACGAACCAGGTGATCGAGGCCATCCAGCACGCGAAGATGGAGCAGTTTCGGCGGCGCTACCGCCTCGTCGACGTGCTCATCATCGATGACGTGCAATTCCTCGCGAACAAAGAACGCACGCAGGAGGAATTCTTTCACACGTTCAACGCCCTCTACGAGGACCGCAAGCAGATCATCATTTCGGCTGATCGCCCGCCCCAGGAACTCCAGCTCGAAGACCGCCTCATCTCGCGTTTCGAGCGCGGCATGATCGCCGATGTCTCGCTTCCCGATTACGAGACGCGCCTCGCGATCCTCGCAGAGAAGGCGGCGGAGTACGAGGTGTTCCTCGACATGCACGTCCTCCAATTCATCGCGGAGCACGTCACCCGCAACGTCCGCGAGCTCGAGGGCATCCTCATGCAGGCGGTGGCCCTTTACGAGCTCGAGCAGCGCATGCCGACGATCAAGAGCATCGCGGAGATCATGCGGAAATTGAGCAAGGATCCGTACGTGGAGGAGACGCCGGTCGGCTTCGAGAAGCCCGAGAAGAAGCAGCCGACGTTCCAAGAAGTGATGGAGGGAGTCTCGCGCTACTACTCGGTCTCCGTGCAGGACATGATGGGTGCAAGCAGAGTCCGCGAAATCCTCCTCCCGCGCCAGATCGCGATGCACCTGGGCCGCAAGCATCTGCGCATGAGCACCGTGCGGCTGGGCGAAGTCTTCAGTGGCCGCGACCATACAACGGTGATGAACGCCCTCAAGAAGATCGATCAGATGTCGCAGAACGATTCGCAGTTGCTTCGGGAGATTCGTGCTATTGAGCAGGAGGTGGGGTTGGCTGAGTGGAAAGACAATGGGTGATGTTCTCTTCTGCCTGCCAACACTGGTACAGTATGAAGTATGACATCTGTGCCTCGAAAGGAGCCGTCACTCGAAGAGCACGCCAATAATTTCGTTTGTATTGGCCATCCATACAACGCGAGTACTTTTCTCGCCAAGCCTCTGGAACGGCAGCGCGGGATCCTCACAATCATCCACAAGGCCGCAGATCTTGCTGGATCAATCCTGAAACAACTTGAATGCCTTCTCGGGGAAGAATGTCTGAGGCTGCGAGAACAGTGGGCAATCGACAAGGGGCCACAGAGTCTTGCCTATCATACATGCCTCCAAGAAGGTGATATCCCGATTGAAGACATGCAGCAAGAAGTCACAGAGCGTTTGCGAATACTCAAGGAAGGATACCTTCGCTGGGTTGAAATCCAACTCATCGTGAGAGGAGTCCGTGCCTCTGGCGTCACTGAAGCCATCGCAATCATTGAAAGTCCTCTCCCTCATGCAAACCGCTCTGATGGAGAAGTGGCTGTTTCCTGAATATCCTCAGTCAGTCTTTGCTGAACCACTGGGCACTGGTACTCTCCAACCATGTCCAAGAGCTCTGAACGAGAACCCAACGATCTCCACAAGCTCCGCCACTCGCTCGCGCACGTGCTTGCGCAGGCGGCGCTGAAGCTCTGGCCGGGGACGAAGATCACCATCGGCCCGCCAATCGATTACGGCTGTTATTACGATTTTCTCTTCCAGAAGCCGATTTCCGAAGATGATTTCCCCGCGATCGAGAAGGAGATGACGAAGATCATCCATCAGGCCCAGACCTTTCGCTGCGATGATCTCACTCCCACCGATGCCAAGAAGTTCTGGAAGAATCGCCATCAGCCGTTCAAAGTCGAGTTGATCGAAGATTTGGAAAAGAATGAAGGCGTCACATCCGTCTCGCACTACGCGAACATCGGGCCCAAAGGGGAGGAGACGTTCGTCGATCTCTGTCGAGGCGGCCACGTTGAATCGTTCAAAGAGATCCCGGTCGACTGTTTCAAGATCATGAGCATTGCAGGCGCGTACTGGCGAGGCGATGAGAAGCGGGAACAATTGACGAGAATCTATGTCGCGGCATTTCCCACCAAAGCCGAACTCGATCAGTACTTCAAGAACCGAGAAGAAGCTGCCAAGTACGATCACCGGGTTCTGGGCAGAGAGATGCACCTCTTCGTCCTCTCGGAGATCGTCGGCCTCGGTCTCCCAATGCTCGCGCCGAAGGGGGCGATCATCCGTCAGGAACTCGAGAACTGGATTCGTGAGGAACTCAAGAGACGCGGCTACAGCTTCGCCTACACGCCGAACATCGGACGTGCGGATCTGTACAAGAAGTCCGGCCACCTCGATTTTTTCAGAGAGAACATCTTTCCGCTTCTGGAAGCCGACGACAGCGCGTACGTCCTCAAGCCGATGAACTGCCCGCACCACATGGAAGTGTACCGCAGCGAGCCGCACAGCTACCGCGATCTCCCCGTGCGTATCGCTGAGTTCGGCACGGTGTATCGCTATGAAAAAAGCGGACAAGTCGGAGGTCTCACGAGAGTCCGCGGCTTCACACAGGATGACGCGCACATCTTCATGCGCCCCGACCAGATGCAGCAGGAGATCGAAGGCATTCTGGATCTCTCCTTCCACATCTACCGCACGCTCGGCTTCAACGATTTCACCCTCCGCCTGAGCCTGCACGATCCCGCCAAGAGGGAGCAGTACGTCGGCAGCGATGAGAACTGGCGGATGGCTGAGGAGACCCTGCGCAAAGCGCTGGATGCGATGAAGTTGCCGTACGTCGATGGTGTGGGGGAGGCCGCGTTCTATGGCCCGAAGGTGGACCTGATCGTTCGCGACGCATTCAGCCGGGAATGGCAGCTCGGGACGATCCCGCAAGTGGATTACAACATGCCGGCCCGGTTCGATCTCCACTACATCGACGAGCACGGGGAGAAGAAGCAGCCCATCATGATGCATCGAGCGATCTTTGGCTCCTTCGAGCGGTTCATCGGGGTTCTCATCGAGCACTTCAAAGGGCTCTTCCCGCTGTGGCTCGCTCCTGTCCAAGTTGCGATTCTCCCGGTCGCAGAGGTCCACGAAGTATACGCGCACGATCTGGAGGCTCGATTGAAACGGGAGGGTGTTCGCGTCGTCTTCCTCTATCACACCGAGTCGCTCGGCAAAAGGATCAGAGAAGGGGAGACCTGGAAGATTCCCTACCTGCTGGTGATGGGGGACAAAGAAATCGCGGAGCATTCCGTCACGGTTCGCAACGTGAAGACGAAGAAGCAGGTCGTGGTTCCGGTCGAGGAATTCGTTTCGACGATGACGCAAGATATTCGGGATCGGAAGCTCGAAGCATCGATCGGCATCTCCACGTGATCCGTGCATGGTGCAAAATAATGATCACCATGCGATTCATGTGATCCGCGGGCAAGTATGCCCGCTCTGATAGTGGGGGTGATTGATGTACTGGTGACGCACGCGACGCCTTTTGCTACGCTCTCCTCCGATGTTCGAAGCCTTCCAGATCGGGCCGCTCTTCATTTGGACGCGACTCGTGTTCGTCCTCGTCGGCGTGTGGCTCTTTGCGGAGTTCTTCCTGCGGCTCGCCCAGAGCGCGAACCTCTCGCTCCAGCACTTTCAAGAGCATGGTCTCTGGTATGTGCTTGCCTTCATTCTTGGAGAACGACTCATCGCCGTGGTCGCCGAATATCAAGTCTACCTCAAAGATCCTGCGCGCATCCCGATCCTCTGGGACGGGGGCTTCAGCTTCCTCGGCGGCGCGATCGGGATCGGCATCGTGCTGTGGTTCGCCACACGGGGGCATCGGGCCATTTTCCTCCACTGGCTCGACGCGCTCGTGCCCGCAACCACACTCGGCCTCGTCTTCTCCTGGCTCGGGTCCTTCTTCTCCGGCCAGGCGTACGGTCGGCCCACCGATGCGTTCTGGGGCATCACGTACGATGCCATGAACGTGCGGTACGCCGTGCCCATCCACCCCGTGCAGCTCTACTACGCCATCTTCTACTTCTTCCTCACGTTCCTGCTCCTCATCATCCGCAAGAAGGCCAAGCATGTGGGCGCGGAGACGCTCGTCGGAATCGTGTGCGCGTCGGTTGCCACATTCCTCTTCGAATCGTTTCGGGGAGATTTCAGCATTCCGGTGTTCGCAACACAACTCGACTTCTTCATTCTGATGCTTCTCTTCCTCAGCCTCGGACTGATGTTCGTCGTCGAGCTGAAGCTCACGGAGCGCGGATTCCTCCTCTATCAAGCCGCGCTGGGAATCAGTGTCACCTGCTATCTGTTCCTGCGTCCGTGGCTTGATTTGGAGACATTTGAGCTGCGCATCAGCCAGCTTCTCTCTCTCCTCGCACTCCTCGTCACAATCGTGTACGTTGTGGTGGAGCGGCGGCGCTATCCGCATCTCTGAAGTTCCCCCTCTCTTCATGCAGTGGTTTCCTCTCCTCTCTGCAAGCGCCGACCTGCGCTTCGTGTCCCTGATGCTGCTCGGATTCTCTTTCCTCGCGGTCTTCTTCGTCCTCTTTACGGCGCGAGACATTCTCCTGCGAACGCATCTATTCCTGTTGCAGGCATGCTCCATCCTGCTCGTCGCGCTCTTCCCGATCGGCGGGTTTCTCGTGTATCTCCTCATTCGTCCGCCTCGCACGATCAAGGATCGGGCAATGGAGGATCTGGTGTGCGATCTGCTCGAGCGGCAAACCTCGCTCCTGGAGCGCGCAACGGCGATCCCATCGCCGACTGCCGCTCCTCCGTCTCCTCCTCCGCCCGCCCCTGCGGCGGCTTCCGTTCCAAGCCCTCTCCCCCCGACCCCCTCCCCCAAGGCATCTTCCAAGGCGAAGCGCAAGAAGGGCGGCGGTAAGAAATCCCATCGGCGCTGATTTCTCCTTTGACTCCATGCGTTCCAGCGCTCTCCAGCAATTTCTCCGGTTCGTTTTCGCTCCCAATCCGGGCCGCGCGACCTACGGAAGCACGAGCATTCTCTCGCTCCTCATCGCCTGCGGCACGCTTGTCGTCCTCTCCTTCATCATCGCTGTCTGGCGCCGCTCGCACGCGAATTCGGTCACGAGGAAACTCTCACGCACGTGGTCATCGGTGAGCTTCTGGTTCGGCATCGTCGGTCTCGTGCTCGTCGTTAGCCGTGTGGAGCAAATCCAGTTCCTCGCGATGCGCTTCTTCTGGGTGCTCTGGGTTCTCGCGCTCCTTGTCTACGTCTTCGTTCAACTGCGTCTGTTCCGCGCCCGCCACTACGAAATTCTTCCGAGAGTTTCCGCTGCTGACCCTCGGGAGAAATACCTGCCCGGCAAAAAGAAGAAATGAGCCGGTGATGATTCATGATACACGGACTCTTCGCAGAAAAATTCCAAGGACCAAGCACCAAATTCCCCTTCGACGTTGCTCAGGGCAGGCAAACAATTCTTCAATCATCAAGTTCCAAAGCTTGGTTTTTAAAAGTTGTTCTCTTGAACAATTCCCTGGGTTTTGGCGCTTGGAATTTGGCTTTTTCTCCTTGGGAAAGCTCTGCTCATGTTAGACCACAGCTAAAACTGGACTAACGCCACAGCCAAAAGTGGACTTTTTTCGAACAGGACATAAAAAGAAAACACATGCAAAATGGGGATTTACCCTTCTTCCCCTCCTTTTGTATGTCCAAGGATCAGCTCCACA
>JACQCJ010000003.1 GCA_016201685.1 Candidatus Peregrinibacteria bacterium
GACTACGTCTTGTACGGCTTTTATGCGAATCCATTCGAGCGTTTTGTGATCAATGGTTCGACCGTCGGACTTCTTCATGAGTGGCTTGGGAAAAGCCACAACATGATACACATGTAGTCTAAGCTATGCAAGTATTAGTAATGACCAAATTTCGCAAATCGCACTTCGCCATTCGCACCTTCCAAGATTTCAAGCAAGAATTTTATACCCCTCCTCCGTCACCAGCACGGTATGCTCAAAGTGACCTGAGAACGAGCCGTCGGCCGTGACGATCGTCCAGCCGTCGGGGAGTTCGCGGATATCATCGGTGCCCATGGAGGTGATGGGTTCAATGGCGATGATCGTGTGTGCGGGGAGCACCGGACCCGTTCCGGCCCGTCCAACATTGGGGACATCGGGGAATTGGTGGAGAGTCGTGCCGAGCCCGTGCCCCGTGAGCATTTTGACGCAGGAGTATCCCGATCCCTCGACCATGTGCTGGATCGTCGAGGAGATATTTCCGATCTTCGTTCCGGGTTTGACGAGCGCGCATGCAGCGTCGAGCGCTCCATGGGAGACCGCGAGGAACTGCTTCGTCTCCTCTGCAAGCAACCCGACCCCCACCGTCACGCAGGCATCGGTGTAGAGCCCGCCGAAGATCACGCCGCAATCGAGCGCGACGATGTCGCCGTCCTTGAGAACCCTCGAACCGGGCAATCCATGGACGCACGCATCGTTCACCGAAGTGCAGAGAGTGGCGGGATAGCCGTTGTAGCCGAGGAACGCAGGCAGAGCCCCTTCATGACTGCGAATGAATTGCTCCGCGATCCGATCGAGTTCTTTGGTGGTGACTCCCGGCAACGCGTGCTGCGAGACTTCCTCCAGACATCCCGCGAGGATCGCTCCTCCGTTGCGCAGCGCCTCGATTTGTTTTGCCGAGAAGAGTTGGAACTGGGACATAGACGTGAAGTTGATTGGTTTGTTGGTTTCTTGGTTTTTTAGTGCGGAACCACCACGAGTCTTGAACAGCTCAGGTTCCAATCAACCAAAAAACAAATCAGCCAAAAAACTTGATGGATCGTACAAGGTATCAAGAACCAGCGACAAGCTCTTTCAGATCACGAAATACTTCCTCCATGTCCCGATTTCCCTCAATCTCGGTCACTTTCCCTTCCTCTTTGTACCGCTCAATCACCGGCATCGTCTTCTCCACAAACGTTTTCATGCGGCGGCAGATGATCTCTGCATTCGCATCGTCGACTCTTCCTTCGACTTTCGCCCGACCCAGGATGCGCTGCACTCCCGTTTCCGGATCGAGGAGCAGATGGATACAACGGAATTCTCGTCCGGCATCCTTCATGATCACATCGAAGCCTTTCATTTGATCAGTATCGCGCGGAATGCCATCGAAGAGAATCTTCTGATCTTTCGCCCGCTTGCCGATCGCCTCCTTGACCACCTGCATGATGATCTCGTGCGGGACGAGATTGCCGGCATCGATGAAGGACTTCACGGTGTGCCCCAGCTGCGTGTTCTCCCGGGCGATCTTCCGCAGTTCCCCGCCGGCCTCGAAAATGTCGTAGCCGAACTCCGAAGCGAGCCGATTGGCTTGCGTGCCCTTGCCAGAGCCCTGAATACCGAAGAAGACGAGATCCATAGATAGTCAGCGGTATACTTTATCACGTCGCTCAATGCTCGTGAGATAAAAGACGTTCCCGCTGCGAAAGAATTTTATCCGAAAGTCCCCGGCTCGAAAACGATGTGTCGCGGGCGGAAGGTTCACGACGGAGACGGCAAATCGCATGGGATCCGGAGAAGAAAGATACTGCTTGAGTTTCTTCTGAATAAAGAAGTGGGTGCGAGGTTCCATAGCATCCAAATCGCATTGGGCTTTCTGCGTCAGGAGGAAACGATACAGCATTAGAGAGGACGTATTTTACCGGCTTTCACGTCTCGCAATGCTTTCTCGTACTCCTTCTGAATCTTGTGAACATATTCCTTGCTGAACGGCCATTCGTTCTCCAGTGCATCAATGACGCTGCCAACAGAGACTTTCTCATACTCTTCATCAGGAAGTGCATGGAAGAGCTTCTCATCAATCCGGCACACAAATTCCCAGAATGCGATGAGATCGAAGAGAAACCACGCGGGTTTCCCCTGAAGGTTTCGCCCGACCATGGCGTTGAATCGGCGTGGTAAGCGCAGATTCCCTCGCGGAGCGAAAGTGGAGAATGGCATCATCGCCCGCGTTTTGCCTGCCGTTGCTTTGCCCTGCTTCTTCCTGGTCGTCATGGATCAAGAGTAGCATTGATGATCGCCATTCGCACGCATGCTTTTGGATGATGCCGCATCGGGGATTATCGGGTGCTGTGCGATGTCGAAAAACGGGTGGCATCCATTCGTGGTGCTCTCGGTGAAGAAAAAGGGGGAAGATACGTACGAGGACATCCAACGACAGCTTCCTTGATGTACTCCTTATGATTTGGTGTACTACCCTATGTCATGGATCTCCGCTACCGCTCCGATCCTGAACACAGGGCATTCAACACTTGCCCCTCCTCCATCACCTAACTTCAATTTGAGTTTTCTACAAGGTGCCTGCGTCACGTTCTTGCTGCCCTGATGTCCTCCAACGTCGCGTTTTCGGGGAGGCCGAGTTCACGGGCATTGAGCCGAAGGACTTGAACAGGGACTTCAATCTTTGACTCTTGCGATTTATTGGGCTTATTGGCCATATAGACTTGGGGAAATAAACGATGACAGTATCCTAACACATTATTTTTGGAAATACAAGTTTAAACTCGCCCACTCGGCAAAACCCCCTAGTTTCCATCCGGATTCACCCATCAAGCGACTCCCGGCGGACCCGCATGATTTTCCAAAAATTTGTCTGGAACAAGATGCATCAGCTCTCTTTCGGGAACAGGAAATCCAGGATCAAAGCACCACTGCTATCTTCATTTTTTGATCTGTCATGCTCCGTGTAACGGCGTGCGATGCCAGAGTCCGGAGACGAGGTTCGCGTTGCTCGATGGAAGAAGATTGCATGGGTGAAATGGGGTAAAGGGCTACACCAATTTTTCATAGTCATGCGCCAGCATCTGGGCGTTGACCTGTCGCCCTTCGACAAGCTCAGGACGGCTGACTTCAAACAAGTTTTTCATAGTCGTGGGCAAGCATTTGAGCATTGATCTGCCGGATCAACTCCATCACGACCCCGACGATGATGATGAGGCCCGAGCCGGAGATGAGGAGATCGGCGGAGGCGAGGGTGGTGTAGCGCGTGAAGAGGAGCGGGATGACGGCGACGACGGCGAGGAAGGTGCCTCCCCAGAGGTTGAGACGATTGCTGGTCTTGGCGAGGAGGACGGCCGTCTGCGGTCCGGGGCGCACCCCGGGGATGAAGCCGCCTCTCTTCTGAATGGTCTCCGCCACTTCCTGGGGCTTGAACGTCACGGAGACGTAAAAGTACGTGAAGGCGATGACGAGGAGGAAGTACAGGATGAGGTAGACGATGCTCGGGCTCTGGGAATTAAGGTACGTGGTGATGAAAGTGACGATGCTCTGGAAACGGGGTGCGGTGCGCAGGAACTGCCCGATGATCGCGGGGAATGTGACGAGCGAAATGGCGAAGATGATCGGGATCATGCCCGCCTGATTGAGGCGGATGGGAATATTGCCCTGCACGCCGCGCCCCGCTCCTTGATTCGCGTACGTGATGGGGATGAGCTTGTGCGCATCGGTGAAGAGCACGACGGCCACGAGGAGGAGCACCGACACGATGCAGAAGAGCATGAAGGGACCCGTTTTGGTGGCGCCGGCGGCGAGGAGCGATCCGACGGTCGTGGGGATGCGGGAGACGATGCCGACGAAGATGATGAGGGAGACGCCGTTGCCCACCCCCTTCTCCGTGATGAGCTCCCCGAGCCACATGAGGAAGATGGAACCCGCGGTGACGAAGAGCATTGGCGCGAGCACGCCCGGGTACGTCGTGTCGACGAGGTTGATCCCGCCACGGCTGAGAAGGATGAGGAAGCCATAGCTCTGGATGAACGAGAGCGGGAAGGAGAGCCAGCGCGTGTAGCGGTTGAGCTCCTGCTGGCCCTGGATTCCCTCCTTGCTCAGCGCTTCGAGCTTGGGAAAGATGACCGTGCACAGCTGAATGATGATGGACGCGTTGATGTACGGCGAAAGGCCGAGGAGCACCACCGAGAAGTGATCGAGCGCGCCGCCCGTGAGCGCGGCGAAGATGCCGATCGCCCCGGCACTGCTGCTGCTCTGAAGATACTGTCGCAGCCCGATGGGATCGGCGCCCGGCACCGGGATGTGCGCGACGATGCGGTAGATGAGCAGGAGCCAGATCGTGTACACGATGCGCTTGCGCAGATCATCGGAGCGCCAGATCTGCTGAAGGTAGGAGAGGGCGGACATGGACAAGTGTTTGAGGAAGTAGAGATCAAATGGTTACATGGCTAGATGGCTACATTGTTCGCAAGCGTGTCTCGAAGGAAATCTCGTTAACCATTTAACCGTGTAACAATGTAACCATAGAGCCATCGAACAATTAACCTCGACAAAAGGTGATTGTCCCCCCCGCCGCCTCGATGGCCTTCTTTGCTGAGCGGGATGCGCCGTTCACCGTGAGGTCGAATTTCTTGGTGACGGAACCTTCTCCCAGGAGCTTCACCGGGCGCTTGCTCGTGACGATGCGCTGTGTCCGGAGGCTCGCGACGTCGTACGTTCCTGCTTCGAGCCTGCGCTCGAGTGTTGCCAGATTGAGAGCTTCGTAGGTGACGTGGCGGTCACGCGAAAAGCCGCCGAGCTTGGGCTGGCGCATGAGGAACGGGACCTGGCCGCCCTCGAACCCGAAGCGGCGCCCCTTGCCCGCGCGCGCCTGCTGGCCCTTGGTGCCGCGTCCGGCCGTGGTGCCGCCGCCGGCGCTGTTTCCGCGCGCGACTCTCCTGCGTCTGTGCGTGGATCCGCGTGCCGGTTGGAGAGTGTGAAGCATTGCAACGAAGAGAAAACGAGAGAGCGGGAACTCTCTCGGAATCGGGTGGGGATGGTAACGGGAGAAGCTCCATGGGTAAAGGGGATCTTGCTGAGAAGTTCAATCTCGTCGATACTCCGACTGTCCCCTCCCACCCATGCGTCGTATCCATCAAACACTCTTCGTGATCACCGTCGCACTGCTCCTCGTTGCCTGCCAAAAGGCAGACCAGGCAACCCTCGAGCACGACCGGGAAGTGGCGACGATGCGTGCGCGCCTGCTCGCGGATGTGACGGCCATCGTCGACGCGACATATGCGTACCGCACAGCCCACCATGATCATCTTCCTTTTGCCCTGACGACGAACGGCAAACCGCTCGAAATCTGCAAAGCTGCTTCCAAAAATTGCCCCCGCATGGTGCGCATCGATGCCCTGGTGCCCGCCTATCTTGCCGGCATTCCGGTCAATCTTTTGGCTGATCCCGCGAAACCGGGGACGGGATACGCCATCAAGCGCGCCGCCAATGGAACGGTGACGGTACTGACGTTGCTGCAGCCATGAGTCGGAAAACTCGACCTTCAGAAAATTCCTGAACTATTGTATAATAGTACATTAACTCCCACACACTCCTCTCTCTGCGGCTTAGTTTGTTCGCGCTGACCCTCCTCCCATCCAGCGTGCTCGCGAATCAGCCCTCCCCTTTCGCCACGCGCGCGGAGGCCGTGCTCATTTTGCTCCAGGCGCGCATGCACACGGTGCCCGTGATGAAGAACGAGGGACTCTACTCCGATATCGCGCGTGGAGCATGGTACGAAAACTCCATGCTCACGGCGATCAAGTTCGGGATCGTGACGCCGCATCCCGGGACACACGCCGTGCATCCGGAGGCGGCGGTGACGCGGGCGGATTTCCTCGTCATGCTGCAACGAACCTTTGGCCTCGCGGAGAAGCTGCCAGCTGCGTATCGCGATGTGCCGCAGACCGCCTGGTACGCACCCGATGCCTGGATCGCGCAGGATCTCCATCTGTTTCCCCTGGACGCCGATCAGACGTCCCTGCATCCCGGCGACGGACTGGGCCGGGTGGAGCTGACGCTCCTCATGCGCGCCTTCTTCGATCTGCCGCGTTCCTCAAATTCCGGGAATGGTCAGGAACTGTCACAGCTGCAATCGAACTATCGTCTGCAGCTGTACCAGACGATCTCGACGAAGCGGGAAGAGGAGACGGCGTTCCCGCTGCCGGTCTTGACGATGACCTTCCCCGCACATCAGCCGCCTCACCAGACATCCTCCCCATCCCCGACGATCATTGTGCCGATGGGGCCCGATCCGAAGCTCACCCAGCTCCTACGCAACGATATCGTTGCACTGACGAACGCGAAACGCACGAAAGCACACGTACGATCGGTGGAAGAGAATCCGCATTTGGATGCCACCGCGCAACAGTACGCCGATGACATGGCCGTGCGAGGATTCTTCAGTCATATCAATCCCGAGGGACAGACCCTCGTGGACCGGATGAAGGATTCCGGGTTCAGCAAAGCCGCTCCTCAGGGTTCTTGCGGATGCATCGTGAAGTACGCCTTCGGGGAGAATCTCAGCCATGGACCCATCCTGCCGGAAGACGCCATCGATGCCTGGATGAGCTCGGCTTCCCACCGAGAAGCCCTGCTCGACAGGACGTACACAGACATCGGGGTGGGCATCCACGGCGACTACTGGGTGGAGCACTTCGGGGGGCTCATATTGTCTCAATGACCTCTCCGAGCATTGCGAAGGCGTGACCGAATTCTTCGGAGGCCGCGGGGCCGTTCGCCGTGAGGATCAGCCCATCGCGAACGACAGACCTGGCCTCGTAGACTGCCCCTTGGGCGCGGAGGAAGCCGGCCTGACCGCCGTCTTCATTCCACACAGTCGCGTGTTTGCCACGCAGTACCCCCGCCGAGGCGAGGATCATCGGCGCGATGCAGATCGCACCAAGCGGCTTCTTGGCTTCCACCGTTTCCCGCGCGATGCGGTGGGCGTTCTTGCTGTCGATGAGGGTGCGCGCTCCGGGGCCGCCGATGAAGGCGATGCGATCGAAATCCTTCACGTGGACGTCGCGCAACGAGAGTTTCGCCCTCTCTTTCGCGCCGAATTTCCCGATGCACTCGCTCGCATCGTGACTTGCAAGCGCAATGTCGAACCCGGCATCTAGGAGTCCTCTCCGCGTGCCCTCCAGCTCGATATCCTGGAATCCGTTCTGCGC
>JACQCJ010000004.1 GCA_016201685.1 Candidatus Peregrinibacteria bacterium
GGTATCTCGTATATGGTATATCGTATCTTTTCTTTGCAATCAGGATTTCATACCACATACCTTATAACACATACGATATACTCGCCTCATGCCCACCATCGACGATTTCCAGAAACTCGACATTCGCGTCGGCAAAATCATCACTGTCGAAGACCTCCCCGAAGCGCGCAAGCCCGCGTTCAAATTGCAGATCGATCTGGGACTCGCAATGGGCATCAAGAAATCCTGCGCGCATCTGCCCAAGAACTATTCGAAGGAAGATCTCCTCAATCGCCAAGTCCGCTGCGTCGTCAATTTTCCTCCGCGTATCGGCCCCGCAACCTCCGAAGTCCTCACATTGGGCGTTCCGGATGGCAATGGCGAATGCATCCTCGTCGTTCCCGAGCGGGAGGTGTCGCTTGGGGGGAGGATGTACTGATTCTCGCATCAATAAGGATAGGATTACTCTTCAGGTATAGAAGAGTTCCTCATTCATCCGCTGACATTCTTCCACTTGCTTATCGAGCTGTTTCAATGTCATGTTTGAATTTTTCTGAACTGTCGAACCAAAACCTCGAAAGATTGAGCGAGCTTGTATTGCTGCCGCAAGGGCCATGCTCGCAGCTTCTTTCCTCTTTGAATTCAATGATGTTGTATTTTTTGCTTGTCTGAGAAGATCCTCCGTGAGCTGCATTTGACGAGTAAAATCACCGATAGTTTTGCCCGTTGCAGGTTGCTTGTCGATCGCTCCGGAAGGAGAATTTGAAGATTCATCAGCTTTTCGCCAGAAGAGAAGAGATTTCCAGTTGAAGCGAGAAGATGGCTTTGCTGTGGAATCTTTTCGATCAACAGGCTTTCTTTGCTCCGTATTTTCCTCATCATCCGCTTCATCTACGTGCGTGTTCGCTTCTCTCTCCTTCAGAATTTCGGTCCTTCGTTCCAGCAAAACTCTTTGCATGCCAACTTTATGTTTTTTTGAATCTCCGTAAATGAGAAGAATCAGATTATCCTGATCGTCGTTGCACGTTCCTTCGCGCGCTGCACTCAAGAGATCGCCAATGTTATCGTGAACGTCTCGAAGCAGTGGATGACGCTGATCAGCGGGAATATCGACAATTGTCCGCAGCCGCTGAGTGTTTCCAGATTGGTCGCCCTTTTCAATACCGGTATGCATAGTGGAAAGAGTAAATGAAGGGTCGATGGTAGATCCATCTGTCACCGAATGCAAAGCATTGTAGACATAAACTGAAGTCATTCCTCATTTCACTCTCTGTCTTGCGAAAATTTCGATGCAACAATCTCTATTCTATAATCATCATCCTCCGCTCCCCCCGATCAATCTCTTCCTTCACTCCCGTCCAATCGTGGACCGCGTTGATCAAAGTCGAGGCGCCGTACTCGTAGTTCTCGCCGCGCTTGGTGCCAGGATCGTTGGTGATGAAGATCGTTTGGCCGAAGAAGCCGTGGCGGTACCCCGTGACGACGAGCATGTGGTACCAGGGGCCTTCTCCGCTGAAGTAGGGATTGCCGAGTTCGCGTCCCGCGATGGGAAGGATCACCGGATGTCCCGCGGCGATCGCGCGTTCAATGGATTCCTCACTCACGCCGCTCACAGTCGAGGAGCGGATGCCGTACTCGTCCCTCGTGATCGCACTCAGTTGTTCGATGGTCACGTCGACGCTGTAGCCGTGCGTCGCTTCCCATGTCAATAGTGTTTGCAATTCTCGCTCGGCGTTCTCTGCAGTGAGTTCGGAATGATGCAGCGCGTGGACGACCATGATGAGAGACATTTCTTCGCATGCTTCCTCATGAGCGGCATCCCAATTGGCGAACGGCGCCTGCGGAGAAAAGGGGACGTTGAGCTTCGCGGAGGAGGGGAGTGTTGCCGCCGACATCGCTTTGCGCAAACGCGAAGAAGAGGACGCCGGATCGTGACGATTGTCCGCACTCGAAGAAGCGCCCCGGTCGATGGGGGGCCGGACCGGAATCAGGGTCGGCCGGGGCTGGCATCCCGCGAAGAGCGCGGATACGGCCAATGTCAGTGCCGCTGTGCAGGGGGTTGATCGCATGCGAGAAGGAGAGAACGTTGCACCATGACGATGCAGGAATGCGCGCTCCATACCTTGACGATCAATGTCTGGGAAGAATTCCTCCCGTCACCGGAGCGAAGAGCGCAGAGAGATCTTGCCCCAACTGCTTGAGAGGACTGTATGTCGCCGGTTCCGTGATGTCCGTGCTCTGCACTTCCTTCCGCGTCGATGTGATGGAGAATTCCAACAAGGTCTGATGCTGGTACGCGGCTGTTCCGATGACCGCGAAGTCGAAATCTTTCCTGCCATTGGAGAGGATGGAATGGAGATCGCTGAACGTGATTTCCACCTCCTGCCGGGGGAGTGAGAGCGTCCCCGTCAACGATACGCCAAGGGCATCCGCGCGTGCGATGGCGGCATCGATCGCGGCCAGCGTCCTGCCATCGCCGTCGAAGAATTCCGCGTGGAACGTCTTGCCGTCGTACGATCCGGTCATCACCGCCTTCTGCGCGACAGTCATGGTCAACTTCTCGCCGGTTTTCTCGAACGAGAATCCCTTCTGCGGATCATCCGGATTCGTCAACGACACGACGGTATGCCGATCGCCCGTTTCGATGTGCACATGCGCGTCCTTTTTCCCATGGGCCTCGACCACGTCGCCGTCGAATCCAGCGAACGCGTAATCGTCCTGTTTCACCTCCAGGATTCCCGTGATCTTCCCCCCTTCGGAGAGGGTGCGATTCAGAGTGTCGATGGAGCGGTCAATATCCTGCTTCGACTTCATCGCGTACGCCGAAGGCATGCTTTCCAGCGAAGAGATCGTATCGAAGTAGGCGTGCAGGCTGCGGATCATCTTGTCCTTGTCCGATTCCACCCGGATGCGATAGTTGCCGTTCTGGGACGGCAGCATCGAGACGGCTTTCCACAGATGAACTTCGGAGACGAAGCGCCCGACCGCCGCGGGAATCTTTGCATACGCTTCCTTGGGATTGCGCATGAATGTTTGAATGGTCGTTGCGCCAGAGGAATGGAGTCCCTGGACGGCATCGTCGATCGTCTGGACCGTGTCGCCGTACCATTTCGTACTTGCCCCCCCGCTCCATTCGAGAGGAGTTTTGAGGAACATGGGGGCAAGGAGCTTCAGCTTGGCAAGCTGCAGGAAAAATTTCTGATTCAGAATGCGAATATGCACGGCAACATCCCCCTGCACAGGGATCGACGGTTGATTTGGGGCGCTCTGAATCTTCTCATCAACCGTCACATCCACCTCTTGATCGATTTTGGGATTCTGCGCTTCGCTGTAATCGGCTGTTCCCAGCACGTGGAAGGTGATCGTCCCCTCCGCGGGGAGCTTGCTGGGGAGGGCGTGATGGCTGATGCGCAGGTCACCGGTCGTCGAAAAGCGGTCAGGCAAGACCAAACGTTCCTTCACCGCATTCGTGATGCTGGACGCATAATGATCGTGCATCTTCTGCAGGATCTCATCAGGGTTCCCGGAGCCGCATCCGGCGAGGAGCACACCGCAGAACAGGATCCCGAGCGCAATCAATCGTTTCATGAATGAGGAGGAGAAATGTGGAGGGACTGTATCGCGTTTGACAGAGGAGTCAACGCGGAGCGACCTCCGCCACGTACGTGCAACAGGCGGCGGATGAAGGAATTGTGAGTGGATATGCCGATGCCAATGGCCATCTGCTGGGAAAGTTCGGACCCTCCGATCCGGTAACGATCGGACAGGCCCTCAAGATGGCAGTGGAAGCAGCCGGCCTCAATACGAACGCCTACGCGAAGACGGACGGCGACCTGTGGTACGGGCGATACGTGAGCTTCGCCTTCGCCAAGCACTTTCAGTTCTTCACCAACAATCAGATTGATTTCAATGCGCCTGCGACGCGCGCGGCTGTTGCGTCGTTCATTGCGGATGCATTCAAGGTTGATCGGGATACCGTCGATACCAGGTCAACTGTTTACAGTGATGTCGCGCAACATACCGATTATGTTGGAGCGATTGTCGCTCTGAGCAATGACCATGTCCTTTCCGGTGACACCGATGTCAATGGAATGTCGTTGCACCGTTTCCGTCCGATCGATCACATCAATCGCGCCGAGGCAGCAAAAATCGTCATCGCAGCCCGCGCAGCCTATGGCGTTCCGGGGAAGGGGATTCCACCGCCTTACTCGAGCGCATCGAATTCGCAATCGAGCGTGGAGGGAACTGCATCGTGCATCTGTTATCAACTCTACAAGCCCGTCTGCGGAGCAGATGGCAAAACGTATTCCAATGAATGTATTGCAGCATGTGCCGGGACAACCGTTGCGTCCCAAGGAGCCTGCGGAAGCCGAAGCAGCGCGATACGTCCTGCCCCTTCCGTTGTCACCTCTACCGATGTCGGCTTCATTCCTTCCAGCATCACGATCAGCGCGGGCGCCACGGTCACGTTCAAGAACGACGGCACCGGACCGATGTGGATTGCCTCCAATCCCCATCCAGTCCATACGGATTATCCCGGCTTCGATGCCGGCAGGAGCGTGCAGCACGGTGAAACGTACCAGTTCACCTTCACCAAGGCCGGCCGTTGGGGGTACCACAATCATTTGAATCCGTCGCAGGGGGGGACGATTGTTGTCCAATGAATCATTTCCTTTTTCCCTCACAATCTATGAAACTCTTCATGGACACCGCGAATGTCGATCACGTCGCCGAGGTCGCCGGGTGGGGCGTGCTCGACGGCGTCACCACCAATCCGAGCTTGGTTGCCAAAGAGGGTAAAGAATTCAAGCCGACGGTTCTCGCAATGTGCAAACTCGTCCCCAGCGTCAGCGCCCAAGTCACGGCCACCGATTTCGAAGGCATGAAAAAACAGGGAGAAGAATACGCGAGCTGGCACAAGCACGTCGTCGTGAAAGTCCCGATGACGGTCGAGGGTCTCAAAGCATTGCACTACTTCCGATCCAAAAACATCCGCACGAACACGACGCTCGTCTTCTCCGTCAATCAGGCGATCCTCGCCGCCAAAGCAGGAGCGAACATCATCAGTCCGTTCATCGGGCGGCTCGATGACATCGGGGAGGAGGGGATGGACCTCATCGCGGAGATCGTGCATGCGTGGAGCTTCTACAAATTTGACACCGAAGTCCTCGTCGCCTCCATCCGTCATCCGCGCCATGTCGCGCAGGCTGCTGCCCTTGGAGCACATATCTCGACGATCCCATACGACGTCTTCAAGAAGCTTCCGCAGCACACGCTCACGGATGTCGGGCTGAAGAAGTTCTTGGAGGATTGGGAGCGTGCGAAGAAATTACAGGTGGTCTAGAGTATCTTCGTGGAACTTTTGGAGCAGTATCTTCGGCGTCTTTCTGCAATCACCCAACGCGGTGATGCAACCGAGCTGAGCTACTATTCGGCACTAGAAGATCTTTTCAAAAAAATCGCAGCGCTGCAGCGCAGAAAAATAGACATTACGACTCTGCCGAAGAGAACAGAGGGCGGGAATCCTGATTTCCGCGTGTGGGACGGCAAGCACAAGCACGTCGGATACATCGAAGCGAAAGTTCCCGCAGAAGATTTGAGCGTCATCGAACGATCGGAGCAACTCAAGCGCTACCGCTCCACGTTTCCGAATGTTCTGCTCACCAATTTCTACGAATTCCGCCTGTATCGAGACGCCGAACTTATGGACAACGTTCAGATTGGCAGGCCATTTATCGCCAAGAAGCTCGGTACAGTCGCCCCTCTGGAAAACGCTGACAAGTTCATGAAATTGATTGCGCAGTTTTTTGACTTTTCCATTCCGAGTCTGACGACTGCAAGGGCTTTGGCATTGGAACTCGCGAAGAGGACGAGATTTCTTCGTGATCAGGTGATCGTCGAGGAACTAAGGGAAGGAAAACAGAATGACCTGCTCGGTTTCTATGAAGCATTCAAAAAACACCTCATTTCCTCCCTCACACTTGAAGATTTTGCAGATCTGTATGCGCAGACAATTACGTATGGGCTTTTCATAGCTCGTCATAGGTTCGACACCACGCCAAATCTTTTCGAGAAAGGCGATACAGAAAAAGCATTTCGACGGGAACTTGCCTACAAGTTGATCCCAAAAACACTCGGCATTTTACAGGATGTGTTTCGCTTCCTCTCTTCATCAGAACCTCCTCAACAGTTGAGTGTGACGAGCGAGGACATTGCGGAAGTGCTGGCCGCAGCTGATCTCAAGAAAATTGAACAGGAATTTTTTCACACAAAACGCGGTAAAGACCCCATTGTTCACTTCTACGAAACATTCCTCGCTCATTACGACCCGGCGAAGCGTGAGAAACGCGGCGTCTACTATACGCCGGAGCCTGTTGTCTCGTACATAGTTCGTTCGCTCCATTACTTCCTCAAAGAGGAATTCGGGAAGCCCGATGGATTCGCCTCACAAGATGTCACTGTTCTTGATCCTGCCTCAGGAACGCAGACATTTCCCGCAACCGCGATGCACCTTGCAGCCGAGGAGTACACGGAGAAATATGGGAAAGGCGGGTTGGATCAGCTGATTTCGGATCACATTCTCAAGAATTTCTACGCATTCGAGCTGATGATGGCGCCGTATGCCATTGGTCATTTGAAGATTGCGTACGTTCTCGAAGAACTCGGTTACAAAATGAAAGAAGATGAGCGTTTCAAACTTTTTCTGACGAACACGCTCGAATGGGATGATCTCTCACAGACGCAGATCCCGCACCTCGCTTCTCTTTCGGAAGAATCAAAGCACGCGGCAGCAGTCAAGAAGGACGTGCCGATCATGGTCATCATGGGCAACCCGCCGTACTCAGGCATCTCAGATAACAAAGGAAAATGGATCACAGGGCTTATTGAAACGTACAAATATGTGGATGGAAAACATTTTGGTGAACGAAAACATTGGCTGAATGACGATTATGTGAAGTTCATCCGTTTCGCGCAGTGGAAAATCGAGCAAGCGGGGCAAGGGATCGTAGGTATGATCACGAATCATGGCTATCTTGACAATCCAACGTTTCGCGGCATGCGGCAGTCTCTGATGAACGCCTTCACGGATATTTACGTCCTAGACCTTCACGGAAATTCTTTGAAGAATGAGAAAACGCCCGAAGGCGGGAAGGATGAAAATGTGTTCGATATTCAACAGGGTGTAGCTATCACGCTTTTTGTGAAGAATCCGAAAAAGAAACTGCCTGGCAAGGTGCACCATGCGGAATTGTGGGGAGAAAGAGAAAACAAATATTTATGCTTGGATGAGCAACAAATAGGAAAGGAAAAGTGGGAAAAACTAAGTCCTAATTCCCCTTCATATTATTTTGTCCCAAGTTCAGAAAACGGTAGAGATGAATATGAACGACTTCCGCAGGTTACTAGAATATTTCCCACATATAGCACAGCAATCCAAACATCACGAGATGACTTTGCAATTGCTGCCACTAGGGGAGAGATGCAGCGACGGCTGCAAATGTTTACCGACTTATCCATACCGAATGAAATAATTGAAAGTGCTTTGAACGCGAAAGAAATGGATTTTTGGAAACTTTCGTCTGTTAGAAAAAAAATGAAAGATGCTGGTATTCATAAAGGGTGGCTTACTAATATCGCCTATCGTCCATTTGATATACGGGTTATTTACTTTGATGACTTGATAGTCCATCGAACAAAAAAGGAGGTAATGCAGCATATGTTAGGAAAAGAAAATTTATCTTTGCTCATCAGTCGTCAATTGGCCACATCTGGATTTCAACATGCATTTTGTACCAATTTGATAAGTGAAATGTGCGTGATTTCGACAAAAACAAAAGAGCAAAATTATGTATTTCCGCTCTATTTATACCCTGCGGAAGATGCATATGCGGCTTCTCTTTTTGACCAAGTTTCAGCAGATAGGAAACCAAACTTCAGCGAAGAAGTATTGGCAGAGTTGAAACATAAATTGAAGAAAGAGCCGAAGCCAGAGGAGTTTTTCGCCTATGTTTATGCCATTCTTTACTCACCGGAATATCGAAAGCGCTATGCGGAATTTTTGAAGAGCGATTTCCCGCGTATCCCGATCACATCGAATGAGAAGCTCTTTGATGGACTGGCAATGCTCGGACAGGAGTTGATTGGTTTGCATCTATTAAAATCCAAGATACTAGAAAAGCCTATCACAAAGTTTGAAGGTAATGGCGAAGCGAAGGCAGAGAAACGAAAGTACGACGAAAAGAAACATGCGGTGTGGATCAATGACCGGCAACACTTCGAGAGAATTCCCGTCGAGGTTTGGGAATATCAAATCGGCGGATATCAGGTGCTCGACAAATGGCTGAAGGATCGAAAAGATCGCATCTTGAGCAGCGAGGATATTCGGCACTACTGCCGCATTGTTACGGCACTGGCTGAAACTATCAAAGTTCAGAAGGAGATTGATGAAGTGATTCAGAAAAGCGGCGGGTTTCCTATTCTATAACACTTTCCTCTCCGATCCCATGACGTCCATTCCAGCATTCAATCGTTGGCTGCAAGACAAGGAGAATGCATCTCTCGAATGCAAAGAGGCGAAACATGGCTACGATGAGGGTGAGCTCATGGAATATTGCGCTGCCATTGCGAATGGAAATGGTGGGAAGTTTATCTTGGGCGTCGATACCTCTCATACAGTGGTTGGCACAACGGCTTTTGCTGGCACATTGGGAAAAATACAGCATGAACTATTGCAACAATTGAATCTGCGGGTAGAGGTCGAGGAATTGCGGCACTCTCAAGGCAGAGTGCTTGTTTTCCATGTTCCACGTCATAGAGCAGGGAGCCCCGTGCAATACAAAGGCCGCTATTACACACGCATTGGTCCGGTAAAAATGGAATCGGAGGAAATCCGTCGCATTGTCAACGAGACAGAAGAGGATTTTTCCGCACGCATTGTCCCCAATCTCGCGCTTACTGATCTTGACGCACGAGCGATAGAAATTTTGAAGGAACGCAGGGCAAAAAAAGCAGGACGATCTGAGCTTATCAGTGCAGACACCGAGTCTACACTTCGAGATTTACAGCTTCTCACGGATGATGGACTGACGTATGCAGCACTGATTTTGCTTGGAAAACCTGAGAAAATTGCCCAGATGCTGAATCAGTCAGAAATCATCTATGAATGGCGAGGAGAGAGCACAAAAATCACGTATGATTTTCGGAAAGAGTGGAAAGCGGCGTATTTGGTCGTTGTTGATGACATTTGGAAAATAGTTGATGATCGCAACATCCGCACACCGCACCAACAAGGCTTTGACGTCCCGCTTGTGATTGCATCTTTTGAAGAAACAAGCTGTCGTGAGGCTCTCAATAATGCAGTAACGCATCGCGATTACCGCATTGCAAGTCAGTCTGTTTTTGTTCGCTGTTCGCCCCAGGCGTTCGCCATTACAAGCCCCGGAGGATTCCCGGAGGGCGTCACACAAGAAAACGCGCTCGACCGCTCAAAATGGCGTAATAAACTCATTGCCGAAACGTTGCAGCATATCGGTCTTGTAGAACGATCCGGGCAGGGTCTGAACCGTATCTTTGAAGAATCTATTCGGCACGGCAAAGGTTCTCCAGACTTTACAGAGTCTGATGACCATGAAGTACATCTGAATATTCCGGCACAATTGAAAGATGCAAACTTTGTCCACTACCTTGAAAAGATTGCAAACGAACGACAAATTGTCTTTTCTCTTCAAGAGCTGATCGAGCTTGATCAAATTCGTGAGAAAGGGAAAGCAAGCCATCTTCAAAATAGAGAAAAATTCTTGGAACTCGGTCTCATTGAGCAGCATGGAAAGACGCGTGGAGCACAATACATTCTCGCCCGTCAGTTCTACGATTCGATTGATCGCAGAGGCATTCACACTCGTGAGAAAGGATTATCCCGTGATGCCAAAAAGCAATTAATCCTTCAGCATCTTCAAGAAAATAAGCGCGTACAGCTTTGGGAGTTGCAAGACGCTTTTCCGGGTGTTCCTGCGCGAACGCTTTCCAATGTCCTGCAGGAACTGAAGGATAACAATATCATTGAGCGGGTAGGTTCGCGTAAAACAGGATATTGGGTACTGAGGAAATTAGATTTAAATATATCTAGTGCAGACAAAAGAGCACAAAAAAGTGCCTTCAATAAGCCAAAATAAATTAGATTTAATTCTAACTATACGTGTCCTTTCGTGCACCACTCTACACTCATTCATGTTCCACTCCCTCAAGCCTTACAACGCGCTCCACACTAACCCCTTTTCCAATTCAGTACTGAAGAAGAGTTTGTACCTTTCGGCACCCACTCTCCCTCGGGGCGCAGAGATTCCCGGCAGGAACGCCGGGGCTCCGAGCGATTTCATTGTAACCATGGAGAATATTGTTTCAATTGACAAAGCAGGGCCTACCTCCGCCGCTAAAGGCGGGCTCAGTCCTGCACTCATTGAAGATAAACTATAGCCAACCTTCTGTCACTTTCTTTCCTCTTTTTTATGGCTTCTCAGCAATTACAACTCGGCGTCATCGGCCTCGGCACCATGGGCGCAAACCTCGCGCGCAATGCGGCGCGAAACAAAACGACGGTCGCGCTCTTCAATCGGACCACGGAAAAAACGGATGAGTTCATGGTTGCGCACGGGTCTGAGGGAAAGTTCATTCCCTGTCATTCGCTCAAGGATTTCGCGAAAGCTCTCAAGAAGCCTCGTCCTATCCTTCTCATGGTCAAAGCAGGCGATGCAGTCGATATCGTCATCCAGGAATTACTGCCATTGCTCGAAGAAGGAGACATCCTCATCGACGGCGGCAACAGCCATTTCCGGGATACGCAGCGAAGAGAGAAGGAACTCGCGGAGAGGGGGATTGCACTCATCGGGCTTGGCGTGAGCGGAGGAGAAGAAGGAGCATTGCATGGCCCGAGCATGATGCCGGGCGGCGGTGCTTCCGCGTACAAGAAAATCGAACCGCTTCTCAAGAAGATGGCCGCCGACGATGGAATGGAAGGAAAATGCGTTACACATCTTGGCCCGGGCTGCGCGGGACATTTTGTCAAAATGGTCCACAACGGCATCGAATACGGCCTCATGCAGCTCATTGCTGAGTGCTACGATCTGATGAAGAACGTCGGTCATTCGAGCAACGACGATCTGGTGAAGATTTTTTCCGAATGGAATGCCGGAGAATTGCAGTCGTTCCTCGTCGAGATCACCGCACAGATTTTCCAGAAGAAGGATCCCGAGACGGGTGATTTTCTCATCGATCTCATCGGCGACGTTGCAGAGCAGAAAGGTACGGGCAAATGGGCGACCGAGGCGGCGATGGATCTTGGCGTGGCGATTCCCACGATAACCGCGGCCGTCGACGCGCGCATCCTCTCCGCCGATCCGCTCCAACGCAAACAGCTCTCGGTGGAGAATCCCGAGAGCCTCCCCGAGCCGTATCCCGAACAGAAGAGCATCGCGGAACTCTGCCGCAGCGCCCTCCTTCTCTCCTGGCTCGCCGTGTACGGTCAGGGTTTCCAGATGCTGATGGCTGCCTCGAAGGAGTATCAATGGAATCTCTCACTCGCGGAGATCACGCGGATCTGGGGAGGCGGATGCATCATTCGCTCATCCCTCCTCGCGAAATTCCGCGACATGTTTGCCACACCGCAGTCGCAACGGGAAGGATTGAAAACGCAGATCCTCGATCTCGCCCGCGGCGAGCGACAGGTCGATTGGCGCCGCCTCATCGCAATCGCAACGGGATCGGGCATTCCCGTCCCCGCTCTCTCCGCCTCATTGGCCTACGCCGACACGATCCGAAGGAAGAGACTCCCGCAAAACCTCATCCAAGCGCAGCGGGACTGCTTCGGCGCTCATGGATACGGGCGGACGGATCGAGAAGGCTCGTTTCATACGAACTGGAACCATCAAGATGCGGATGGAGGGTGACTTTCTCCAATCGGCGGCTTTGCCGGAGGATCTACAAGATCGCTCAATGTCTCAATTGCGTGTGTCGCAGTCGAGAAGAAGGTTTCGAGATGCTGGGGAAGTTCCACATTCGTGAAGCGGCGAACCCGTGCAAGCTGCACACAAGCTTCCCTGCATTCTCCACGCAGAGCGTCACAGCGTATTCTCACTTCTTCTTCGGGAGGCCTTCCGTACGCAAAGCCTTCGATTTCGTTCTTTGCCTCTCCGATCCATCTGCCAAACCCCTCCGTGAAGCTTGTTAATCGAGAAAATTCTCCCAGCACCTGCAGAATGGCTGCTCGATCATTGTCGAGAAGTCCAAGAACACTGATGCACGCGCGTGCGTCTGGAGTGGGAATGAGCTCGGGCTTTCGTGGGCCGTCTGCGGACATTGAAGGCAAGGAAATTGAACAATCACTTGTTGAATGCGACGATTGCCGCTCCCACTGCCCCCGCATTCTTCACGGTCGAGATCGCGAGGAGAGGCGCGGGAGTTCCCGGCAGCAGCCACGTCTCGAGCTCTTTCGTGATGGAAGGAAGATGGGGCTTGAGGGCTTTGCCCGTGCTGCCTCCGAAGATGATGATCGAGGGATCCAGCAGATGACTGAGAGTGGTGCACATCCACGCGATTTCCCGGAAGACATCCGGTCGGAGGAAGCCGCAGACTTCGCCTTTCAGATAATCTTCCGGACGCTTCGCCTCCGCGCAGCGCTTGCCCATCGCGGTGCCGGAAAGGAACTGTTCCACGTCCCCGCGCGCGTCCGCGATCCTGTAGGGCGGCTTGCCCGGCATCAGGAGCATGTGGCCAATCTCGCCGGCGTAGCCGCGCGCGCCGTGCACGATCTTCCCGTCGATGACGATGCCGCCCCCCACGCCCGTCCCGAGCGTGATGCCGATGCAGACCGCGTGCCCCTTCCCCGGCCCCATCGTCGCTTCCGCGAGTGCGAAGCAATTGGCGTCGTTCTCGATCCTTGTTGGAAGCGAGCATCGCTTCTGCAATGCTGCCCGGAGAGGAAAATGCTCGGAGCCGGGAATGTTTGGCGCGCGCAGAAGCATTCCTTTCGATTGATCGATCAAGCCGGGGAATCCAAGACCCACCGCTTTCGTCTCGGGCCTTTTCATTTTTTCGATCAGAGCGATCACGTCTTCGAAGACGCGAGAAAATCCTTCGGAGGCCGGTGTGTGGATGATCGTGAATTCCTCTTCCGTGAGGGTCGTTGCATCGTACCGCCCGATCGCGATTTTCGTCCCGCCGACGTCGACGCCGAGAATGGAGGAAGAAGGCACGGAGGAATGATAGGAGTGTGAGGGAATGAATCAAAGGTGTTCGGTGGTTTTGGAATGTTTGTGTGTTATTTTGTTGGTGACCTCACCTCCTAGCCTCCTCTCCTTTTCTTGGATTCTTCATCCTATGGGAGGAGATGAAATTTTTGAAGGTTCGGAGGAAGGAGGGGGGGATGTTTTGTTTGTGTTCAATGGAAGCAAAACACACACAAGAAAAACCGGATCAGTAAGAACTTTGGTGGAGGAAAATGATTACAACACAATTCATCCGTAGAGTTTCGAGAGGCGGTACAGGAAGAACTTCACATCGCGTACGCCTCGTTGAAGCACTCTGAAGTTTTTGATTTTGGCGTTGAACGA
>JACQCJ010000037.1 GCA_016201685.1 Candidatus Peregrinibacteria bacterium
CAAGCTCGGGTTCTCGGTCAAGCAGACGATGGCGATCGCGCAGCAGCTCTACGAAGGCATCAGCCTCGGCAAGGGCGAGGGCATGATGGGTCTCATCACGTACATGCGCACCGATTCCGTGAACCTGAGCCAGAAGGCGCTCGAGGATGCCAAGAGTGTCATCGAGCAGCAGTACGGACGCGAGTACGTCCTCGCGCAGCCGCGGACGTACAAAACGAAGAGTAAGGGCGCGCAGGAGGCGCACGAAGCCATCCGCCCCACCGAATTCAGCCATACGCCCGCATCGCTCAAGGACACGCTCGATCACCAGCAACTCAAGCTCTACACGCTCATCTGGAACCGCACGATCGCGACCCAGATGGCCGCGGCCGAACTCAAGAGAGTCGGCGCCGACATCCAGGCCCTTCGATCTGTCTCAGGGCAGGCCCTTCCGTCCGGCTCAGGGCAGGCCCTTTCATCCGGATCAGGTCAAGGCAATTACATCTTTCGCGCGACCGGCCAGACTGTTCTCTTCGACGGCTACCTCCGCGCTTACCAGGAAGGCCGCGACGAGGGTGATGCGAAGAAGGATGATGACGTGGAGGACGGCGAAAAACTTCTGCCGCCATTGTCGCAAGGTGAAACCTTACTCCTCCAAGCATTGAAACCCGAACAGCACTTCACGAAGCCGCCGCCTCGCTACACCGAGGCGAGTCTCGTCAAGAAGCTCGAAGAGGAGGGCATCGGCCGACCGAGCACCTACGCGCCCACGATCTCGACGATCCAGCAGCGCGGCTACATCAAGAAGGAAGGGAAGCAGCTCCTCCCGGAGGATGTGGCGTTCACCGTCACCGATCTCCTCGCCGAGCACTTCACCGACATCGTCGATCTTGCCTTCACCGCGACGATGGAGCAATCGCTCGACGATATCGCCGAGGGGACGATCACGAGCCCCGCCTTCCTCAGGAGCTTCTTCGGCCCCTTCGAGAAGCGCGTGCAGGAGAAGACGAAGGAGATCCAGAAGAAGGACGTGCTCAAAGAGCGGATGTTGGGCAGAGATCCCCAGTCCCATCTCGAGGTCGTCGCCCGCACCGGCCGCTTCGGGCCCTACGTCCAGCTCGGGCGTCCGGAACATCTTCCCAAGCCCAAGAAAGGGAAGAAGATCAAGCTCAAGAGCGCCTCGCTCCCCAAGCATCTGACCCTCTCCAGATTACGCTCAAGGAGGCGGTCGCCTTGATCGAGGAGGCCAGGCAGAAGCGCAGCCGCGCGATGGAAGCGCTGCGCACGCTCGGCAACGACCCCGCCACCGGCGGCGAGATCCAGGTGAAGGAGGGAAGGTTCGGCCCGTACATCACCGACGGCACGACGAACGTGGCGCTGGGCAAGAAGCGCGATCCGCAGGAGATCAGCTTCGACGATGCGGTAGACCTCTTGGCGAAGAAGAGGCTGCGGGGGCCGAGCAAGTGGAGGAGGAGGGGGTAGGTCGGAATGAAAAATTAAGAATTGAGAATGAAGAATGCTACAGGGAGAATACTCACAATGGCTGAAGGTCTTTCGCGTTGGGCTCGGATTCTTGGATGTGCGGCGGTCATTCTGTTGTGCGCCTTCGCCGCCTTCGGCCGTTCCCTCTGGCAGGGGTTTGCCGCCATCGATGATGCCTTCCTTGTCTATGGCAACCTCGCGATTCGAGGCATCACGCTCAGCACACTGAAGCTTGCCTTCACCACCTACGATCCGGAACTCTACATTCCGGGCACCCTCGTGAGCTTTCAAGTGAACTACCTGATCGCGGGGCTGCATCCGTGGATTTATCATTGCACGAATCTTGCGCTGCACGCCGCCAATGCCTTCCTCGTGTTCGTGTTGGCGGATCGCGTGCGGCGTCGCTCGCGCGGCAACGAAGAGGAGGAGCGAGGGAATGGAGGGTCGATGTTCCCTGCCATTGCCGCCGCCGTGCTCTTCGCCGTCCATCCGCTCCATACCGAAGCCGTCGTGTGGATCGCGGGGAGGAAAGATCTGCTCTCCACGTTCTTCTTCCTGCTGGCATGCATCGCATACATTTCCTCTCGAGAAGGTCATCGACGATGGTACGCCGCGAGCATGGCGTTCTTCCTCCTTGCGCTGCTTGCGAAAGTGATGGCGATCACGCTCCCCGCGGTGCTTCTTGCGTACGATCTTCTCATCGAACGGCGACGGGGATGGTCGCTCCTCCTCCAAAAAATTCCCCACATCGTTCTTTCCATGCTCTTCCTCATCATCGCGATCGGAGGGAAGGAGCGGATCCTCTCGGGGAGTTCGCTCCTCCCATCCGCGCTCGTGGCTGCCAGGAGTGTCGTCCTCACTCTGCAGAAGCTGGTCTTCCCCGTCGGCCTGAGTCCCTTCTACGAATTGCGTGCGTCGATCGCCGTCGCCGATCCGCGCTTCCTCTTCCCGCTCGTCATTCTGCTGATGCTCATCGGTCTCCTTGCATGGCTCTGGGTTCGTTGGCCGGCATGCGCCTTCGGGCTCTGCTTCTTCCTCATCACGCTCGCGCCGACGTTGTTCATTCTGCACCGAGAGGGCGGCATGTTCCTCGCCTCCGATCGCTATGCGTATCTGCCGTCGGTCGGCGTGTTCCTTCTGCTCGCGATGGCGGCCTTCCCTCTGGGGAAAGCTCTCGTCGATCGCCTGCCTCCCATCACTCCCTTGATCGCCGTAGTGGGCATCGTCATTCTCCTCACGTCCCTCTCCACCGCGCAGACAAGAGTGTGGGACTCCGGCGAAACACTCTTCGCCCATGCCGTCTTCCTCTCTCCCGCATCCGTCATGGCCAGGACGGCGCTCGCGAACGTCTATCGGGAAGAGGGGAAATACCCTCAGGCCTTCAACGTGCTCAAGGAAGGTCTGCGGTACAGGGATGACCCCGAGCTCCACATCGGCGCGGGGTACGTGTACGCCGCAACGGGCGACACCCCGAGCGCCGAAGAGCAATTCCGCAGTGCGGCAACCATGGAGCCGAACAATCCCGTGCCGATCTTCTCCTTGGGTTCGCTTGCCGAACAGCGGAGCGACGCCAAGACCGCGCAACGGCTCTATGAACAAGCGGTCGCACTCGATCCCTCGTACGTCGCGGCGAGAGTGGGGCTCGCGAGAATGTTCAAATATCAGGGGAAGCTCGACCAGGCACGCATGCAGCTCACCGAAGCTCTCCGCTGGAACCCGAGCGCGGAGAATGCGCGGATGTTGCTCGAAGAGCTCAAGAAGTAGCTGTTCCATTCGGGGCAGTGTCCAATGTGGCAGGCCGTGCTGAACGTTATCCGGGCCGCCTTGCCCGGACTCCCTAGGAGTTTGTGTCCATGAAATTGGCCTAGGCTTGGCCTAATTTTTTAACAATCCTTTTTTGACAATCGCGTAATAAGCGATGGAGCAATCTGCGCAGGTACCATCACCTCACTCTTCTGAAATTCAAATATCTACGATGGATAGAGATTTTCATTCCGAATTCGCTTTCAATATAACCTCACTTGATTCCGGTTCCGATGTTCGATCTCGTGCTGAGTCGCGTCTCGTACGTGACAACGCAAGTAGAGCGTCGAATAGGCGTCTATCGTTGGCTTCAATAGTCGGCTGTCCATGCGCTTTTTTGGTGGCATGAAGCCTACGAAAGGGCCGTCCTCACTATATAGAATATAGGCAGAAAGTCCGGGGGAGAGCACTTGCTGAGGGAGAACGTCGTCAGTTTTGGACACTGACAACGGCAGGTACTCCGTCTGCATCCTCCGATTTTGCCATTTTGCCATTTTTTGGCATTTTCAACGCGCTCTAAGCCAAGAACGACTCTGAAAGAGAAAATCTGTATAACGATTTATTGTTCTTTTAAAAGACATGTAAATAGTGGATTCGCGTACGCTGTCGCGCAGGGGGATATCAAAACACTCATTCACCCAAGCAGTCTCGCGGGGAAAGAACCAGGAGGAAGGAGGAATCAGCTCAACCAATCGTCATCGTGGCTATCTCGACGCTCCCGCGGAAGTTGCAGCGTCATGTACCACAGGGAACAGACAAAAAATATTGCCAGCACTCTGCTCCCGTCGAACACGCTGTCCAGGGCGGTGTGCTCGGGGGAAAAGAACGCCAAGCCGGTCAGAAACATCATTGAGAACACGTAGCTTATATTCATTATCCACGCCCATGCCTTCTTCACGAGCAATTTCGCATGTTCTTTCGTGAGGAGAGCATGGAGGTTCTCCCGTGTGAAAAATGCTCTGAACCCCTTGGTAATTGCTGGTGTTGTGAAGGGATTTTGCATGGGGACGCATCAGAAAAAGAGTTGCGGCATTAATCCAAAGAATTCTTTGAAATTCCATCAGTCCTTTTCATTGCGGTCTCTTCTTTTGCTTTTTTGATTCTGTGGGCAGCCAAATCGCCACGCCAATTTATGAAACTCATAGCAGTCACGCCGAGAATAATCGCAATGCTGTTAACATAGAGACCGTTTCCAAACAAGAAACTGATAATGATTCCTGTTACAACGAAGCTGACAAAAACGGGTAATCCGCTCGTCTTCTTCTCTGGCTCTGACTTCGAAAATTCGCCCACGGTATGAGATGTTAATGTGATGACAACCACATAGGCACCGCCAGCGTCAGCTCGGTTCACGATGATATTCCCATCATCAGTATCCCATATAAGCATTGATGCTCTTGAGGATGCTGGCATGCCCAATTGCATTCGCAGTACCGCCTCAACTTTGTCCCAAATCGCATTTCGGTCATCTGGAGTCCTGACTGAGAGCAGGGCGGATATTTTGTAGATTTTGCCATCGACGGTTCCCAACATCATCTCCCAATTGAGACCAGCGAAGTCAGCAGATGGCGCGTTGTAGATCAATTCATTTTTGAACTCGACATTGAGATGAAGGGCCTCCTTCTCAGCCACGCTTATCTCTGTGAGTCCTGAGATACCATCCACCTTCGTGTTGAGGCGATATGACCCAAAGAGATGAAAGATGCCCATAGCAGCGAGGAATCAGAACTGCTGACACCCAAGAAGGGACGCCAGCTTGGAGTCCTCAGCAATGACGGAGGTTTCCCTCACAACACGCTGTCCAGAGGCTGACGCCCCTTTCTGCGTTGTGAGGAATTTCTGGGCATGAAGGCCCACGACATTGCTGAGGACTGTCGCATGTTAACCAAAACCAACTGCATTTTGAAGCAGATTTATCACTGCAAATGCTTAATATCGCACTTATTTCTTTGTCTTTTCGTTAATTTTGATTTCGTCTTTGCTGCCAGACCCAGATAATTTTCGAATATGTCTGATGCCTCTTGAGCGATTTGCATGCCTCCACGAGCGTTTTGTATGCTGAGCTTGCGGCCCTGCATTCTCACTGTGCTTGCTTCACTATCGAAATTATCTAAATCGGACGCTAACTCTTTCCACCATTGATCTTTGAGTGTGAGTAGAATTTTCGAGAACGTCGTGATGATATTTTTTTTCTCGCCAAATAGTAACTTTGCAGTTTGAATAAAGTCGATTTCCTTCTTTTTTGCATCATAGAAGTTCATCTGCTTGTTATCACAATTAATAAGCACGAAGACTTTTGCATTATTTTCCTTCCTATATAGTTCCATAACGACCGCGTGCATTTCTGAATCATCAAGAATCAAGCATTTGGTTTGGACTTGAGACCAAAGCTCGCGATTTGCAATGTGCCTTCTCTTTGTCCGTTTCTGTTTGAAGAAACTCAGCATCATTTCAACGCCCTTGATCTGCGAAGAGCGATAGTTGAGTACTTCCATAATTTTTTTAGCTCTTTCCGGTGTGAGAGGCCTCCAATCATTACCTCCGCGTTTCATCCGTGAGAGATGTACCTCGGTTACTCCGACTTTTTCCGCGAGTGCTCTCTGAATGATCTTCCGTTGCGTCGCACGAATCAAAAACTGTTCTAAAACGAGTCGATGAATTTCCCGTTCGATGTCTAAATGATACATGCTGGTTAAGGCGAAGAGGGCGTTGTGTCCTACAATACCACCTGGAAACTCAATTTTTGGTTAAGTCCATTTTTTCTCTTTTGTAAGCCAAAAACAAAGAGTACAAAATTGAGGATGAGACCACAGAGCTTCCGAAATAACCTCCGGCAGGAGCGACAGAAACAAAAACTGAGCCAGCGTGAGCTCGCGCGCAGAGTTCGCATGCACCACCCCGCTATCTGTCGAATCGAGCGGGGAGAGCGCGTACCGACATATGCAACCATGAAGAAACTGGCGGGTGTTTTGAAGGTAAATGTTCCCGACATTTTTTCAAATGACTATCCGGTTAACGCAGACAACGGTGTCTCCTCTTTTTCCAGGCATGCCAGCAGAAGGCGATCAAACATTTCGTGACGGTGTCTCCGTCGATTAAACCGGTAGCAAAATTCATCGAGGTATTGTTGGAGGTGAGTTTCATCGAGACCGTGATGCGTACCTTGGACAAACGCTTTGAGATTGCTGATGTATGTATGCACATGTGGAAGGACGACATGGGCCTTCCTCTTCTTCACGGGATTGCGATCGTGGATGAACCCGTGCTCTTCCAACGACGGAAACACAGAGAGCCCATCCGTACGTACAGTTGAGCCCAGTTCAATGAGATCCTTTGCAAAAAGAATGACTGTCGGAGCATCGATGGTCTTCACCGAGCGCATCTTTGCAAAGCCCATGTATTCCTCATCGTCCTTACCCTGCACGTACGACACGGCGACGAGGACGGGCGTTTTCTCTGTACCTCTACCTCTTTTCTTGGCTTCCGTTGGCGCACCGACAAACATCTCATCCATCTCGACATACCCGGAAAGCTTGTACTGCTTGTCTCGTTTCGCCATGGCATGACGCACGCGTTGCAACATCGCCCATGCATTTTCGTATCGGACTCCCAGCTGTTCGGACAAAAGAAGAGCAGAGAGGCCGCGCTTATCGAACGAACATAGGAACAATGCCACGAACCAATGTTGGAGTGATGTCCGTGTTCGGTGGAAGATCGTGCCGGCAGTCGGTCTGTTGAAGAAGCGACAGGAACGACACTGGTATGCCCGGCGATCTTTGAGCCGAGGGTAAAACTCCTTTCCGCCGCATCGCAAACATGGCATGCCGTCCGGCCAGCGCATCTTCATCAGATACCGCTCGCACGCCTCCTCGCTTGAGAATGTACTGAAGAAATTCATCAGATTCCTTTCATGATACCTGCCTTACATGAAGGAATCATATCAAGTCTGGCGTGCTATTTCTGCGTTAACCGGATAGTCATTTTTTATTTTGAAACACGATCGGATGAAAGGAGGCAGTAAGGATGTTTCTGAAGATCAAATATCGATGTTTTAAACTTCTCTGCGCAAGGAGCCAATATCGCTGTACACTGGCGCTGATTATGAATTTCACGCCAAAAGCCAACCTCATCTGGAGCATCGCGGAACTCTTGCGTGGAAGCTGGAAGCAGCACGAATATCAGGATGTGATTTTGCCGTTTACCGTTCTGAAGCGCCTTGATTCGGTCTTGGAAAAAACAAAGCAAGAAGTTCTCCGAGAAAGTCATCTTCTTGAGGAGAGAGGAGTGAACCCAGATCCGATCCTTCGAAATATTACGAAGGTCGGTTTCTACAATACGTCGCAATTCACGTTTAAGAATCTGCTGGATGAACAGACGCATCTCGAGAAGAACTTTAAAAAGTACCTGCACGGATTCAGTCCCGCCATACAGGAAATATTGGAAAAGTTTGATTTTGAAAAGCACCTCTCGCGGCTCTGGGGAGGCAATCTCCTGTTCAAAATCATCCAGGAATTCAACAAAGTCGATCTGTCGATAGAGGCTACGGACAACCACGAAATGGGATCTATTTTCGAAGAACTCATTCGTCGCTTTGCAGAACAGAGCAACGACACAGCCGGAGAACACTACACCCCGCGTGAGGTGATCAAATTGATGGTGGAGATTCTTTTCACGCTGGAAAAGGACCGCCTCAAGAAAGAGCACCTTGTGAAAACGATCTATGACCCCTGCTGCGGCACCGGAGGCATGCTCACCGTAGGCAAAGATCATGTTTCTGTGATCAATCCCGATATAGGCGTCTACCTCTTCGGCCAGGAAATTAACCCTGCTACCTATGCGATCTGCAAATCGGAAATGCTGATCAAAGGCGAAGATGTCGACAACATCAAGGGGGGCGAAAAGGACGCTGCCGTAGCCTCGACACTGAGCAATGATCAATTTCGTGACAGAAAATTCGACTATCTCCTTACCAATCCGCCATTCGGCGTGGACTGGAAGCGCGACAAGGATTCCGTGGAACGTGAGTCCGAACGCGGCTTCGCAGGACGCTTCGGCGCGGGGCTTCCGCGCATCTCCGACGGCCAACTCCTCTTCCTCCAGCACCTCGTCAGCAAGATGCAGAACCCATCCGAAGGCGGCAGCCGTATGGCGATCGTCATGAACGGATCGCCACTGTTCACGGGAGATGCAGGATCGGGTGAGAGCGAAATCCGGCGTTGGATACTGGAAAATGACTGGTTGGAAGCCATCGTCGCCTTGCCCGATCAAATGTTCTTCAACACGGGCATTTCCACTTATCTGTGGTTCCTCACGAACCGCAAGGATCCAAAACGTAAAGGGAGAGTTCAACTCATCGACGCGCGAACGTTCTTCCACAAGATGCGCAAAAGTCTCGGCAATAAACGGAATGAGATCACCGACGAAGATCGAAGCCGTGTACTCCAGGAATTCAGCGCGTTCAAAGAGAGTGACCACTGCAAGATCTTCAAGACAACGGACTTTGCCTTCAGGCAGATCACTGTGGAACGCCCTCTCAGGTTACATTTTCAAGCTTCGTCTAAGCGCATTGAACGTTTGAAAGAACACAAGGCTTTTGCAACCGTCACTGAAGGTAAGAAGGGCGACGAGGCATTACAGAAGAAGATTCTCGGGCTTCTCTCGACACTCGGGACTAAGGACTTCAACAGTCGTGAGACATTCACCACTGCGCTGGAAAAACTTTTGAAAGACGAGGATCTGAAAATCAAAGCGCCTCTCAAGAAAGCGATCATCGAATCTCTGTCCGAGCGCGACGAATTCGCCGAAATCTGTCACGACGAAGACGGGAATCCGGAATCCGACAGCGAGTTCCGCGATACTGAGAATGTTCCCTACGATCAACATATCGAAGACTACTTCAAAAAAGAAGTTTTGCCGTACGTACCGGACGCATGGATCAATGAGAGCGTACGCGATCACAAGGACAACAAGGTCGGAAAGGTGGGCTACGAAATTCCCTTCACCCGCTATTTCTACAAGTACGTCCCGCCGCGTCCACTGGAAGAGATCGAATCCGATATGGAAAAGGTCGAAAACGAACTTTTAGGCCTCCTGAAGAAGCTCTAAAATATCCTAAGTAAAGAAATATTTAAATTTATTAACTTGACTGTTTTGGTAGTAAACTCTACCATGTGGCCATGAAATTCAATGCAGGTTCTTTTCGGCAGCAACAGAGCGACTACAAAGCGTTTATTCCATCATCACTGATGAACAGCGATTATCGGGCGTCCGATAAGAAGATTCTGTCGGCACTCGGATCCGCCATGCATGCGCTCGGGGAACTGAATGCGTATGCCAATATTGTTCCCGATTCCGCAGTATTTCTGCGGATGTACATTGCAAAGGAGGCAGTGACATCGAGCGGCATTGAAGGAACAAAGACCAATGTGGGCGAGGCGCTTTCGCCGGAGGATAAAGTGAAAGAAGGGCGCCGCAACGATTGGCAGGAAGTGCAGAACTACATCGCCGCATTGCAGTGGGGCGTACAGGAACTGGAATCGCTTCCTCTCAGCATGCGCCTGCTAAAAGGCACCCACTCCGTCTTGATGCAGGGCGTTCGGGGAAAACACAAGATGCCCGGCGAAATCCGCACAAGCCAGAACTGGATCGGAGGAGCCACTCCCGCAACCGCCAAATTTGTGCCGCCGCCCTTCGTGGATCTCCCCGATCTCCTCAGCGACCTTGAGCGTTTTTGGCACCAAGCCGCCCCGGAGATTCCCTCGCTCATCCGCATCGCCATGAGCCATTACCAATTCGAAACTATCCACCCGTTTCTCGACGGCAACGGTCGTACGGGGCGTTTGCTCATCACCCTGCACTTGATGCACGAGAAGCTCCTGCGAAGCCCGGTGTTGTATCTTTCGGCTTTCTTCGAAGAATATCGACGGGATTACTTCGACCATCTTGAGCGCATTCGCACAAAGGGCGACATGGATGATTGGATTCTGTTCTTTCTGGGAGGGGTGCAGGCCACGGCGGTCAATGCGCGAGAAACCATGGAACGCATTCTGCAATTGCAGAAACGCTGCGAGGCACTCATTGCTTCGTCGGAAAAGCGCACGGCGGTTTCTCGCCGGTTTCTCGCTGCGCTTTTTTCCAGCCCTATCGTGACGGTGCGGGACGCCATGCAACTGCTATCCCTCACCAAGCCGGCCGCCAATTCTCTCGTGAATCATTTTGTGACGATGGGCATCCTTCAAAAGACAGCGGGCAAGGAGAGGAACCGGATTTTCTCGTTTCGGGAGTATATTGCGTTGTTTGATTCTTCTAGCTCAATATGACACCCGACCAAATTCAGCTTTGGCAGATGATAGGAACATGGGTAGCTGCGATTGCAGCAATTGTTGCAGCGATCTTAGCTCTACGAATTGGGAAAAAACAAAACGAGATCAATCAGCGTTCATTGGATATTAAGAACTTCGTCGAAACATTCGTAATGCCACAACAAGTTATTGCTCAGGATGAAAGTGGTAATAAGAAGATTAGTCATTGGAATCTCCTAATCAAAAATGCGAGCTCCTATCCTATTTATCTGAAAAGTTTTACTCTCAATGGGATCAGGCAAGCAGTCGGCAGTAGTGTGATACCGAATTTCGGCGAGAATTGGTACGCAGTGCCTATTTCAAACACTGCCCAAGATGGTTGCAATCTCTCGCTTGAAGTTGAATTTGAAGACTATTTAGACAATCGATATACATCGAAACATTCAGGTATTTTTGATGGGATGACTTGGCAGATACGTTCTGAAAAAAGAATTTTGATGCCCCGAACTTCTCCATGATCATCCTTAAGAAACAGCACAGGGAAAATTCGCCCATAAATTGGGAAACAAGAAGATTAAAGTATCTTGCTTCTGATGTCCGTGATCTGGCAGATAATAACAAAAATCAGACGCACTTAGCTTTGGAAAATATCGAAAGCTGGACCGGCAAACTTCTGAATGTTGATGATGAAATGAGACTGGATAGCGCTAAGGAGTTTCACAAAGACGATGTGTTATTTGGAAAACTGCGACCATACCTCGCCAAAGTTCATCACGCCCAATTCGGCGGCGCTTGTGTCGGAGAATTACTTGTTCTGAGGCCAAAAGAAGAAATTGCACCCGAGTATTTATTTTATCGACTGCTTTCGCACGATTTTATCAGTGTTGTAGATAACTCAACGACGGGAGCGAAAATGCCGCGTGCAGAATGGGGTTTTATGAGTAATCTCCAGTTGGAATATCCAGTAAAAAAAGAGCAAAGCGCAATTGCTTCCTATCTCGACGAAAAATGCGCCCTTATCGGCCACGTCATCGAAGGCAAAAAGAAGCAGATTGAGATTCTTGAAGAACAACGCGCGGCAATTATCAACCGTTCGGTGACGAAGGGGTTGGATGAGAAAGTGGAGATAAAAGAGAGCGGGATCGAGTGGATTGGGAAGATGCCTAAGATTTGGGACATCAAGAAGTTAAAAACGGTATTTCGATTCGAAAAAGGCAAAGAGGCAGGGTTATTTACAAAGGAGTATGTGAGTGACCAAAAGAATATTGGTGAATATCCGGTGTATAGCGGCCAAACAGAAGATGAAGGGGTGATGGGTAGAATCAATTCCTATATTTACGATCTTGATGCCACGATTTTTACTACGACGGTAGGGGCCAAAGTAATGACGCCAATGGTCATCGGCGGAAAGTTCAGCCTCTCGCAAAATTGCGTTCTGTTTATCAAGCAAGATAAGAAGATCGATGTTCGCTATTTTTATTATCAGCTGTTTCCAATGTTCAAATGGGAGAAAGACAGCATACCATCGCATATGCAACCATCCTTGAGAGTTTCCGATCTCAATAAGTATTCTATTGCGTATCCAATCTACGAAGAACAAGTAAAAATTGCGAATTACATTGAGGAAAAGACAAAGTTTATTGATAAATTCTTAAAAGAGATTGAACGTTCAATCTCTCTGCTTAATGAGTACAAAACCTCCCTCATCTCCCATGTGGTGACGGGGAAGGTGAAGGTTGCATAAAAAGACCTCGTTTTCTTTCTCAATTATGATGCAATTACGATACAATGAGGCCTCTGACTTACCTGCTGTCCTTCCCTCGGCTAGGGAGCCACGGCAGGTTTTTGCGTTGAGCCGGTGCGTATTCGAGTGTACTATAAAAACACTCCCCTACGTGAGAGATCGCGTAGGCCTCGGGTTCAGGACCCGGGACTTTTTTAGTTCATTTTTCTCTTGTTGCTATGGTACAAAGCCAATATAATAGAGCCATTAACTTGGCTGCCCTCCCACTGGAAACGGTGCGACGGCAGTCTTTAAGAGTGGCCGTATTTATCGATGGCAATAATTGGTATAACCGGATGCGGGAATTGCTCCGAGGGAATGGTATGAGTGATGATACACAACAAAAGCCCCCTGTAGAATTTGATCTGCGTGGGTTGGTCACAGAACTGACTGCCGGACACTCGCTCGAATATATCGGATATTTCATTGGAAAAATTCATCAGAGACGCGGGGACGAGCGAAGCGCAAAACTCTATGCGGGACAGCAAAAATTGATTCGTTTTCTCACAGATCATCAAAAAATCCCCGTGATGTTTGGTGATGTCATCATGCACCCCGACGGTTCCTATCATGAGAAGGGCGTGGACATTCGTTTGGCACTTGATATGTACAAGATGGCCGTCATCGATGTGTACGATATTGCATACCTTTTCAGCTCCGACAATGATCTTCGGCCTGCTGTTCATGAATGCCGTGCGATCGGCAAAGAAGTGATTTACGTTGGCAGTTCAATACGGCCGGCTCTTGGCATGGTCGAATGTTGTTCAAGGAGTCTTCTGGTTCAGCCGGAAGTTCTTCGCAAATATTTGCCATCTTCCCCTCGATAAAATCATGTCCACCAACCTCCGCGAATCCGGCTTCGAAGCGCACATCGAGAAATGTTTGATCAATGATCGAAGATATCTTAAACGCTCCGCGCACGAACACTACGACAAAGCTCTCGGCATGGATCGCGAACTTGTGTTGCGGTTCATTCTGAATACGCAGGCCGATGAATGGAGAAAGCTCGCGGAACGTCACGGCGACCTTCTCGGCGAGAAATTCTTCAAGAGACTGGATGAAGAAATTGCAGCACGAGGATTGCTCGAAGTCCTGCGCAATGGCATTAAGGACAACGGCTGTTTCTTCCGACTTGCCTACTTCCAGCCCACATCCTCACGGAACGAAGAAATTGAGCAGTTTTTTAAGGCGAACATCCTGAGCGTCATGCGCCAGCTCAAGTATTCGGCGGTGAACGAAAATAGCATCGACATGGTTCTCTTTTTGAATGGCTTGCCGTTTTGTACGGTGGAACTCAAAAATCAGCTCACCGGGCAGTCGATTCTGCAGGGCATGAAACAGTACAAAACCGACCGCGATCCCAAGGAAAAGCTTCTGTCCTTCGGACGATGCCTGGTGCACATGGCGATGGATACCGAGGAAGTGCGGATGACGACCAAGCTGGAGGGCCTGCGCACGTCCTTCTTGCCCTTCAATAAGGGCAATAGCGGCGGTGCGGGTAATCCCGTCCGCCAAGGGGAATACAAGACTGCGTACATGTGGGAGGACATCTGGAGCCGCGAAACGATTCTCGAAAACATCGGACGATTCATGCATGTGCAGAAACTTGATGAGACGGATGCGAAGGGAAAAACCACCCGCAAAGAGAAACTGATTTTCCCCCGCTATCATCAGTTACAAACCGTACGGTTGCTCATTGCCGATGCACGGAGCAGTGGTGTAGGACGAAAGTACTTGATCGAGCACAGTGCCGGCAGCGGCAAGAGCAATACCATTGCATGGACATCGCACCATTTGGCAGAGCTTCATGATGCGGAGAATCAGAAAATCTTCGATTCCATTCTCATCATCAGCGATCGAAAAGTGCTCGATCGACAATTGCAGGAGACGGTTTCAATGTTTGAACAGGTCATCGGTGTTGTAAAAAGAATAACGAGTTCGGCAGAACTTAAGGCGGGGCTTCAACAGGGTGAAAAAATCATGATCACGACGTTGCAGAAATTCCCGGTGATCGTCGCGGATATCGGACAACTGCCCGGCAAACGCTTTGCAGTGATCGTCGATGAGGCGCATTCGTCGCAATCGGGTGAAAGTACCAAAAGCCTCAAGCAAGTGCTCTCAACGACCTTGGAGAATGCAGAAAAAGAGGACGAGGCCATGCACGAGACGGATTTTGAGGATCAGATCCTCAAAGAGATGCAGAGTCGCGGGAGCCTGTCGAATGTCAGCTTCTTCGCTTTCACAGCGACGCCGAAGCAGAAGACGATGGAGCTGTTCGGAGAAAAGCAGGCGGATGGAAGCTTTGTGCCGTTCAGCGTGTACTCCATGCGGCAAGCCATTGAGGAAGGGTTCATTCTCGATGTCCTCAAGAACTACACGACTTATAAGACGTACTTCAATCTTTTGAAAAAGGCTCAAGATGACCCGGAATATCAAAAATCCCAAGCCCAGAGACTCATGGTGAATTATGTTGATTTGCATGAACATACGGTCGGCATGAAAGTGCGAATCATCGGCGAGCATTTTCTTTCGCAGATCGTGAAACTGACGGGCGGGAAAGCAAAGGCTATGATCGTCACCAAATCTCGGCTGCATGCCGTGCGCTACAAGATCGCAATGGATAGCTGGCTGCGGGAAAGTAATTTGCCCATCAAGGCGCTGGTAGCCTTCTCCGGTACGGTTCGCGACGGCGGTCTGGATTATACGGAGAGTGGGATGAATAACGGCATTCCGGAGGCGAATACCGGGCGTGAATTTGCGAAGGAGGAATCGAAGTTTCTTATTGTTGCGGAGAAGTTTCAGACGGGTTTCGATCAGCCCCTCCTTACAGCCATGTATGTCGATAAGAAACTTTCCGGCGTAAATGCAGTGCAGACCCTGAGTCGTCTGAATCGTACCCATCCGGACAAAGAGGAGGCATTCGTACTGGATTTTGTGAACGAGACGGATGACGTCAAGAAATCCTTCGAACCGTATTATCAGACAACCGTTCTTTCAGAAGGCACCGACGCCAATCTTCTCCACAATCTTCAGCACGATATTCTGCAATTGCATCTTTTCACGGAGCAGGAAGTCGCCGAGCTTGCGAAGATGTATCTTCGGGATGGTTCGCCTGGAACGATCAACAGTTTCATCGACCAGATCGTCGAACGTTTCAAGGCTCTTGATCCGGAAAGCCAAGAAAATCTGCGCGGAAAGATTCTTGATTACGTTCGGAAATACGCATTTTTAGCGCAGATTCTTACGTTCACAGATACGGACTTGGAGAAGCTCTATATCTTCCTCCGCCTCCTCAGGCTGAAACTGCCGATTATTTCAACGGAATTACCATTGGAAGTTCTCGAGCAAATTGATCTGGAGTCGATCAAAATCCCTAAAATTTCGATGGGTTCCATTCAATTGGGAACCGATGGCGAAGGCTTGGAACCAATGGAGGGAAGTAAGCGCGGAAGAGGCAAGGGCGACCGCGATTTTCTATCCAAAATCCTGAAAGAAGTAAATGAGCGGTTTGGAACTGAATTTACGGAAGACGACCGTCTCATTCTTAATTCTTTGAGCAATCGCCTCCTTCAGAACAAGAAATTGCAGGGAACCATGACCAATAACCCAAAAGACGCGGCCATGATCCGCTATGAAAAGATGTATCAGGAAGAGAAAATCGGCATGCTCAACAGCCACTATAACCTCTATTCCAAGCTCGACCGAAACAAGGAAGTGGATGACTACGTTAAAACTCGCATATTCGACTTCATCTACAAAAAGTTGATGGAAGAGGAATGATCGCCGAAGAAGGGCTACAGGTCATTTTTAAACCTGGACTTCACCAGCCTCCATGCCCTAAAGGCAAACAGGTCAGCTGTCCAATGTGGCAGGCGCGGTAGGGATCGAACCTACGACCCCAGGTTTTGGAGACCTGTGCTCTACCAACTGAGCTACGCGCCTACGGCAATGAACGACGGATGCATTCTCCGTTCTCCATCCTCCATTATCAATTCTTTTTTTCCAAGTCGGAGCAGGCTGATATGGTTGGGAAATTGGGAAGAATCGAGGGGCGTTCTTCCTCCCCACAGAACCGATTTCCTCCTTTCTCGAAGCCATTATTCCGGTCTCATGTTCTATTGCGAATAGTCACTCTCTTGTCGATATGGGAGAGCGCTCCCCTACGTTGTGCAGTATGAACGTGCAGAAGGTCATTTTCCTGCGGCCCGACAAGCGCGCACTTGTCGTTGTGCTTCCGCATGTTCTGCGCAGGAAGCGGATTGTCCGTCACGAAATGATGGAGTCGGAGGATGAACCGGAATCCCGCGAGGCGCGGGTCGCCGCATTCCCCTTCAAGAATTCCGCCATCCGCCCGTGCTTTCGGGAAGTGAAAACCGGAGCGAGCACCTTGTCCCGAACGGGGAATACCAATGCGCGCTGCTATCATGCTGCAGTTCTCTCCTCCTGTGGTTCCTCCTATGACTGTGCGCGCCCTCTCTCGGATGATCTCCAAGCCGCGCACGCTCCTGGTCTTACTGTTGAGCCTGCTCGCACTGAAGGCGGGGCTGAATTTGGTGCACGCAGTCCTCGTGGAAGCAATGAACCGTGACTACGGCCACAGCGATAACGCGCTCTATCTCGGCGTCGGAAGAAGTCTCTTGAACGGTCTCTCTCCGTATCGAGACGTTTTCGAAGATAAGCCGCCTGGCATTTTTTTCGTTGCGGCCTTCTCTCTCTGGGCCAGCGGCGGCGTGGTGCTTGCAAGTCTCCTTCAGGCCGCGGTTATCGGCAGCATCCCGTTCATTCTGATCGGTGCCGTTCGCCGTCGTCTCCGCGCACAGGACCGTGCCATGAGGGTCACTCTGCTCCTTACGTTCTTGTTCGGTGTCCTGCTCGCGCTGTTTGCCTCCGCAGGCGCGGGGCAATTCCAAACCGAATCCTTCGGGGCTATGTTCGGCGTTCTCTATGCGCATGTTCTCTTCGTGCAGGCCAAATCAAAACGACGATGGAGACTCATTGCCAGTGCAAGCGTCTGCGTGCTGGGGGCAATCGCCTTCAAAGAATCGTTCGTGCTCTCGCTCGGCGCGGTGGCGCTGATCTTCTCCGATTCCCTCGAGTCCTTCCTGGAACAGTTCGGCATTCCCCTCGTTGTCGCCATGACGATGGGGGCGATTCTGCTGCAGATCTTCGGATATTTTTCTCCCTACCTGACCACGTACCTTTCGTATCTTCTGAATGAGCATGGCGTGTATTTGCGCAATATTGGCGTGCAGACTCCTCTGTGGATGCGAGGTTTTTTCTTCAGGGATTCCCTCGCATCACTCCCGCATCTCAACCCGTTCTTCGCGTCGCTCATCGGCGCACTTCTTCTTGTTGTCCCTCTCCTGCCGCTTCTGGAATACGACCCATCTCTTCCTCGCAGGAAGAGTCTTCTACCACGACTGTGCCGGTTCCTTGCAGTTTGCTACCTCACGGTGCTGTCCGTCGAGCTTGCGGGCGCCACGATGCACCAGCAGGTGGTCGCTTTGCCCGTCTATGCCGCCCTCTTTCTGACCCTCATTCCGTACCTGCATCGCCTGTTCGCGGAAGCCCACCGGACCCGGTTCTCGCTGGTTCGTCCGATGATCGTCCTGCTCATCGCCGTGGCCGTGCTGTACACGCCTCTGGTGATGCCATGGCAAGGATTGGGCAATTTCTCGGAGTCGAACGATCACGCTCGTTCCATCGCAGCGGAAATCGATGGAGTGCTCGACCGATGTCAGTTCGATCGCTACGTCAGCCTGTCGATCTTCGGGGACCAATTTTACGCCTACACGCGGCACTCGCCCCTGCCCATCGGCCCGATGCAAACTGCTCTCTCTCAGAAGATGGAGGTCTCCACATTTCGTCAGATGATCGTGGAAAGTCTCGTGGACGCCCCGCTCATCGTTCTGAAGAACGGGGACATGCTGCATCCATCTCTCGTGGACTACATCCAGACGCGCTTCGAGCGGCGATCGCCGCGGTGCGCGGGCTCGGTCCATCTGCCATCGACCATCGTGCTCCTGTTCCGAAAGAATGCAGGGAACACGAAGATCTTGCGATGATGTGCAGCGAGAATACGCAGATAGACATCCTGTGCAATGCTCTGAACATCCGATCATCGCTATGATGGCTCCATGATCGACTTCCATCGACGCATGCTCGCGGATTGCCTCCGCAATCACGCCTTCGCAAACGCACTCGAAAAGGTTATTGTGCCGGGACAGACGACGGTCGCCGATATTGGATCGGGGACGGGTTTCCTGGCGTTTCTCGCATCCAAGCTCGGAGCGAAGGAATGTTTTCTGTACGAAGTTTCGGATGTGATGGAGCTCTCGGAGAAGCTCGCGAAAGAGAACGGCATCACCAACTGTCACTTCATCCGCAAGCACTCGACTGCCGTCACAAATCCCCCAAAGGTCGATCTGGTCATTTCGGAAACCCTGGGGAACTTCGCGCTCGAGGAGCACATCCTGGAAAATCTCCAGGATGCCGGGCGCTTCCTGAAACCGGGCGGCACGATGATCCCCCAATCTCTCAAACAATTTGTCGTCCCCGTCACGGCCAGGTGCTTCCTCAGCGCATTGCAGGAGTGGGAGAACGTCGGCTTCGATCTCACGTTCAGAGCGGCGCAGGAAATGACGATGCACAATGTCTACGTCCGTGAGATCGATTCGACGGATCTGTACCACGGTCGCAAGGCCATCCAGTGCTGGGACGAGATCGATCTCACCGCAACGCAGAAGAGCATTCGCAATGGAGCAGTCGAGTGGATGCTCGACCGCGCAGCCGTCATCACTGGCTTCTGTCTCTTCTGGGAATGCACGCTCGTCCCCGGCATCACGCTCTCCACGAGCCCCCTCGTGGATCCCACGCACTGGGAGCAACTCTACCTCCCGATCCCCGCGCCTCTCGCGCTCACATCCGGCGAGAAGCTTTCGCTCAGGCTTCGCTCCGATTCACGCAATGCCGTCGGCATCAATGTGGAGTGGGAGGTGCGGGGCGGAGGGAAGCAATGGAGGATGAATATGCGCAGGGGGCATCTGGATTGACACCAAGGAAAATTCGGGACATTGACATCAATGTTTTTCGCAGCCCCTTGTGTCGCTCAACTGCTGAATTTCTGCTATACTTGGCAGAAATGCACATCGAAATCGATATTCCCAGGCCATGGCTGACGCTTACGTTCTTCGGAGGAGTGGTCGGCGTGATCGTCTGGCTCCAGAGCGGAGGGAGCGCGCAGGCGACGGTCGCATCCCCACAAGCGCTCTCTCCCGTCCATTCAGCGGTTCTCGAAAGCGGTCCGTCGCAGACGAATCCTTCCGCAGTCCATGATCCGACGAATCCGCAGATGCTCGGCAGCGGAGGGGATGAAACGTCGGCCTCCCGGCGCATCGCCGATGCTGCGGAGAGCATTCGTCGCGGTCGTGCGGAACAGGCATTCCTGGCGCAGCGCGAGGAGATTCTTCGCTACGAACTCGATGTGCTCGAACGGGAGCGCGCCGCCGCCGGCACCGACATGACGCCGGAGATGGCGCAGCAATTCCAGGAGAGCGAACAACGTCTCACATCGCTCCTTCACGATCAGAAACAAGCCGATGATTTTCTGCGATCGGCATTCGAGCAATTGTGGGATGCGCAAGGTCGCACCGTTGGAAACGGATCACTGATCGCGAATGCCGTCGTGCCGCAATTGCAGTACTGGCCGATTGAACCGATTCGGGGCATCTCCGCCTATTTCCACGACGCTGCGTATGCCAAGCTCTTTGCAGGGCTCAAGATTCCCATGCCGCTTCACAGCGGATTTGATGAGCCGGCGGAAGAGAACACGCTCGTGCGAGCAGTCGCCGATGGGACGGTGGTGAAAGTCACAGACAATGGCTATGAATTCGACTACGTCGAACTCGACCACGGCGGATTTACCACTTGGTACGGTCACGTGGAAGAATCTCTCGTTCAAGAAGGACAGGCTGTGCGAGCGGGCCAGCCGATCGCGCGCTCTGGCGGCCGGCCGGGATCGAAGGGCGCCGGTGTTTCGACGGGGCCGCATCTCCACTTCGAGGTGCGCGTGAATGGTATGGCAGTGGACCCGCTCCCCTATCTTCCGCCTTTCGAGTTGCCGGATGGAAGCATGATTCCCCGATCATCAGCGGCGTTTGAGTGAAACGGTGTGCATTGTCGCCCTTCGACGAGCTCAGGGTGACAATGCAATTTACATTTCTTCGATTTGCTCGATTCCCATTGTCATCGCCTGCGATCGAGCAAATGAGTCCGTCATGCCCGCGACGTAATCCTTGACCGCTTCGGAAAGTAAAAGGCTATGCTTCTTTTGTAGTTGAAGAATCTTCTCCGTCGGCTGCCTTTCGAATGCCCGACACAGTTCTTCCACAATCCGCTTCCCGCGCGCGTTCGCCTCCGTGACGAGCGGATGCTCGTACATGCGCGCGTGCAGGAACGATCTCCAACTGCGTATGCTCGAGGAGATCGGTGACGAGGAGATGAATGATGCCGCCGCGCAGCGCCGTGCCTCGCGGCGCGATCAGATCCATCGCCTTCTTCGCCAATGCAAGGCTCGAGATATCCTCGATGGAGAAGAATCCCGCGCGCAATCCGTCGTCGCAGTCATGCCCCGTGTAGGCGATCTCGTCTGCCATATTCACCACCTGCGCCTCGAGCGTGTGGCTGCGGCCCTCAAGGTGCTTCGAATGCTTCTCCAGTCCCTCGAGCACTTCACGGTTGAGATTCAGCCCGGGAATCCTCGACGCATGTTCCTCGAGCAGCGTCACGAGCCGCAGCGACTGCTCGTTGTGCTCGAACGAGAGTCCATGGCCCCGCATCCACGCGTCGAGCGATTCCTCTCCCGCGTGGGCGAAGGGCGGATGGCCCAAATCGTGCGCGAGCGCGATGCATTCCGTGAGGTCTTCGTTCAGGCTGAGCGCGCGCGCCAAGTCGCGGCCGATCTGCGCCACTTCCATCGTGTGGGTCAGCCTCGTGCGATAGTGATCCCCTTCTCCCGCCACGAACACCTGCGTCTTCCCCTGCAATCTGCGGAACGCCTGCGTGTGGATGATGCGGTCGCGATCGCGTTGAAAGGGAAAGCGTGTCCGGTCTTCTGGCTCCAATGTCACGCGTCCGAGTCGTCCTTCATACGGAACGGCGTAGGGGGCGAGGAGGGCATTCGCTTCAGCCATTCGCTCGTGCAGTCCTTTCATGACATCAGTGTACAGCTCTCATGCGGGAGAGCGATCGTCCGCTGTTTCCTGTGGAGGGAATGGAAGAATGTCGGCATCCGTTTCTCCTTCTGCATTGATTCCCACTATCGTTGGTTCTGTGATCTGAGCCGGCTGAACTCGGTCAGCGAGTTCTCTATCAATCGCCTCCGATAGGGATTGATGCCCGAGAGCAATACGATCCATGCATCGGACAAAAAAACCTCGTTGTTCGAGTATCAGAGATTCTGCGTGTTCTATTATCATGCGAGCGACCTCAGTTTCATGAAATAGCCACGAGTCATATGTTTGAGGATTAAAATCCCGGTCCTGTCTGCTTTTCGGTGGCCGAACCAGTTCGTTTGCAGCCAAATCAAATGCGTTCGAAAATTCCCGACGGAAAGAAATTCGAATGATCAAGCGACGTAAGAGTGCTGCATTCGGTCTATGGCCCGCCACCGTCAAAGCTTTTGAATCGCATCCTGACTCTTTTGAATGCGTTGCTGTTTGTCAGCGGTTGTGGCTCGTTCGAATTCAGAACCAAGACCAAGATTTTCAGCCAATACATCAATTGCTTCTGCAATGATTGCATCAGCCAGTGGGCCTTTCATACGGCGTTTCCCCATTCGAGCTTCATGCTCGATAGGAGTGGAAACTGACTCTTCGGGTTGTTCGGATTTGGAAGGCATGGGTGGCAGGATGAAAAGAGAGAGGATGAACTTTAGTTTTCTTTCCACAATAGTCAAGAAAGTCTGCTCGCAGGACTTTCCTTGGGTAGGATCCGCGGGCAGTATGCCCGCTCCTCAGTAGATAAAGATACTTTCGGATCGGTCTTTTTATACAAGCCAAACGGCCGTCGGGCAGAAACGCTTGTCCCTGGATCGTCCAGGTGGGTGGCCGCACTCCGGTGCCACGGCATCGGGGGATTAAGCCTCCCGTCACAAGCTGTCAGAGAAGAAACGTACCTGCCCTAACGCGCCGTTGAGACTCGGGTCACGATACCCTTCGAGAGGAGAGATGCGAGTGACGGCACGGGATTTTTTGTCGCTCGTTTCGATTGTCAGATTCGCTTCGCGCAATGTCGATTTTTTCTGACCTTCTCAGAGGAGCAAAGCCGTGAGCACATTCGTCCATCCCTCCTTCACCGCTTCGCGGTCTCCGCCGCGATAGGTCCAGTATTTCTCCGGATGACACTTTGTACAGTCGGACATCCGTTCACGTTGCTCGCGCGGGACGCCGAGATGATCGAATTGAAGATCAGCGGCGCCCTGAAGATCCACAAGTTTTCCTCTCACGAGTGAAGAGGGGACTGACGGCAGTTCGTTCTTGGGATTACTGAACTCGGCGCATTCAAATCCGAGCGATGGCCCCGCACCCACGAACGTCTCTTCCGGTCCGAGGGAATCGTTCCGGTCTCAATTCCTCTCCATCCCACGTGCGCCACGGCGATCACATGCTTCACTGGCGCGTAGACAACGAAGTTCTGGCAGTCGGCTGCGCGGATCGTGAGGAGGAGTCCTCGAGCATCGGTCGCCATTGCATCGGCTTCCTCGACTCTCGAAGTCGATCCCGTCACACGGATCGCTCTGCTGCCGTGCATTTGATGGAGCGAGGCGATCGGTGTATTCGGAAAAAATTTTGCGAGATCGCGACCGGTTCGAATGTGGTCCTCTTTCGTCAAAAGTGTGTCGCGGAGGAGGGGATGGAACGGCCGGAGGACGGTGAAAGGCCGATCAATCATGTTCAGTCTTTGCTCAGGGAAGACCATCGCTTGTTCAGTCGGTCTATTTCCAGTCTTGCTTCTCGCATGCTTCTCGCGTCCGTGCGCATCCACTTCCAATCGCCGCGTTCGGGTTTTCGAAGTGCCCTCGCGAATCGATCACGGAAAAATCTCGGTGCCGCGAGCGTCGCATCCACCGTCCAACTTTCCTCTCCGATGGAGAAAAACAGATAGCGGCTCTCTCGCGAAAACATATCCGGCAACGCCTTCAGCACGTTGCCATGCATGCTCCCTATTCCTTCCGGCACGATGTCCGTCGCCTGGCCATTGAAGGGAACGAGATGCGTATGCGCGTGGAACACCGATTGGCCCACGATGCCATGCTCGAAGGTGCTCGTTGTGCTGTAGAGGTTGGAGAGTCGATGGTTCACCGAATCGTACAGACGTTGGAATTCCTCGAATGCAGCAGGAGGGAGAGCGCCCATGCACGACACATGGTCCTTCGCGATGATCAAAAGATGCCCTTCCTCCAAGGGATGAACGTCGCACACGACTCGGAACGACGGAGTTTCCTCCAGGGTGTGCGCATAGGCGAAGCCGCTCACGTCGCAGTGAGGACAGTCAGGCGTTTGCATCGAGAGTATGGAGCAAATGCGGAATCAGGCGGATTACTTCGCGCGTCGTGTAGCTGTAGCCGTTTTGTTCAAAGAGGAGCGTGCCCGCACGCTTGATGATTGTGCTCGCAGTGACGCACGCATCGACCGGGTCCAGATGCTGCGCGAGGAGCCCGCCGATCAGTCCCGCGAGCGCATCCCCGGTGCCGCCGACGGTGAGTCCGGCATTTCCTCCAGATACTTCGACGATCTTCCCGTCCTCGCCCGCGATCCGGTCCACGTGTCCTTTCACATGGATCGTCATGCCGTGTCGCTTGGATGCATCGCCGATCGTTTCCGGTTCGATTCCCATTCGCTCCAATTCGCCGAGATGCGGTGTTGCGACGACCGTCTTCCCCTTCGCTGCATCGAGCGTCCACGGTTGCAATGCCGAGGCATCGAGCACCATCGCGCGAGGGCACGAATCGATGAGTTCACGCAGCGCCTCGAGGCCCTCGTGACTGCGATCCAGCCCCGGACCGATCACCGCGCAGTCGATCGTGACGAGGAGTTCGAGGAGTTGGTGCAGGTCATTCGGTCGAAGCTCGTCACCGTGGAACGGCCGAACTTGAAAATTCAACGACTGCATCCGAGCAACTTCTTGATGGATTCGCGGAACGCAGACGTAGACAAGATCGACGCCGCCGGCCTCCGCAGCGAGCGCGGAGAAGAGGGGAGCGCCGTGCATGGTCAGCGAGCCGCCGATCACGGCGACCGTTCCATTTTCGCCTTTGTGCGATGTCGGACTGCGAGCGAGCATGTGGACATTGTAGACCTGTGGGGAAGGGTTTTGTGGGTTGTGGGTGTTTCACCTCACCCCCAATCCCTCTCCTTTTCTTGGGCTTTCCTTTCTCCTGAGCGTGGAAATATTTTTGAAAGTTCAGAGGGAGAAGAGGGGAGTGTTTATGTGTATGTTTATGTTTTGCTGCCGCCAAAAAAACAACATACAAAACATTCCCCTCTCCAGCTCTTTGTAGAAAGAAAAACTACCAGGCGCCTTGAAACGAAGGACAGCAAAAGGCTGGAGAGGGGTTAGAGTGAGGTCAAACAAAAAACAAACAACACCCCCCCCTACCCTCCCAAAAACTCCTCCCTCGTCTTCTCCACTTCCGCCGCGATGCGATTCCGGAATCGCGAGGAAGAGAATTGTTCCGCGTTCTTTCGGATTGCAAGGGGATCGAAGATCATCGACGAGAAGCGGTCGATCGCCTCCGAGAGGGACGCAGCGGTTTGCTGCCCGAAGAAGACCCCGGTGCGCCCCTCGAGAACGGTGTCGCGCACGCCGCCTTCGCCGTATGCGATCACCGGCGTGCCGCTCGCCTGCGCCTCGAGCGGGACGATGCCCGCATCCTCGTGCTGCGGGAAGAGCACCGCCTTCGCCTCTCCGTAGAGAGAGGGGAGATCGTGATCGGGGACGTATCCTCGTAATGCAACGGTCGGTCCGGCCATTCGCCGCAGCCGTTCCTCCTCCTGCCCTCTGCCCACGATCGTCAGCGGGAGCTTTCGGTCATTCGCGAGCGCAATGAGGAGATCGAAGCGCTTGTAGGGGACGAGACGTCCCACGGCGAGGAATGATCGACGTTGCGTCATCCCCACCAGAGCGTTCCCGAAGAATCGCTCGCCGACGGGCGGGGGGATCATGCTGCTCTCGCGGCCGTAGACGTCGGCGATGCGCTTTTGCGTCCCCGAGGAATTCGCGATGAACCTGTCCACGCGTTTTGCGGTGGAGAGATCCCAGCGTCGCAAGCGCTTCAGTCGCCGCCGGATGAACCCGCGCAGCATGCGGGGCACGCGGAAGTCACTCAAGTACTGCTCTTCCATCGACCACGCGTAGCGCATGGGTGTATGGCAGTAGCAGAGGTGCACGCTCCCGCTGCGCGGGACGATGCCCTTCGCGACGGCGTGAGAGGAACTGAGGATCGTGTCGTAGGGAGAGAGATCGATGCTCTCGATGGCTCTGGGCATCCACGGGAGGAGCAGCTGATGTCGATGCACCAGGCGATACCAGTGCTGGAGGGGAGTTGTCCGAATATCGGCTTCCCGCAGCGCTCCGATGGTCTCGCGTCTTGTCACTGTGGTGATGATCGGGGCTTGCGGCCAGAGTTCATGGAACTGCGCAATCACCTGCTCCGCTCCGGCGAAGACGGTCAGCCAGTCTGCGACGATGGCCAGGCGCATCGGGGTGAGGATAGCGGAGATGGCAGAATCGTCTAAGGTTCTGGAGCTCCTGACGAATGGCCGAATGCCAAGAGCCGGATACCAAGAAATTTTTCAAGAGAACAATTCTTGAAGATTCAATTTTGTTTTCCTTCACAAATTGTTTGGCTTCTGGCTCTTGGCATTTGGATTCTTCTCCGCGGATGCTCTTCGTCGAGAAACCTCTCATCTTCCTCTATCATGGCTGCCGTGCCTCTCCGTCCCGCTCGCCGCCTCCCGCGCCGTTTTCGCCGTCCGGTCTCGGCGGGCACGCGCGCGTTTGTTCGGCGCCGCGCCGCGCGCGGGAAGAATCTCCGTCACGAGCGCTGGAAGCGATGGTTGCGGAGAATCCAAGGTGCCCTCCACGACTCCATCCTCTCGTTGCGTCGATGGCTCGTTGTGCTCTGCGTGGGGCTGGCGCTCCTCCTCATAGGTCTTCTTCTCTTCTCGCCGATCGTCGAGGTGCGATCGATCCACATCCAGCGAGTCCAGAAGCGCCTCGATCTCGAGAAGGTCCAGCACGTCCTCAAACCGCTCTTCGGCAGACGACTGCTCTTCCTCTCGATGCGTGAAGTGACGGCCCTCCTCCACGATGCCCTGCCGGATGTGGAAGACATTGCCATCAGCAAGAACTATCCCTCCACGCTCTCCGTGCGGATCGTGCTGCGCCCAATCATCGCGGCGCTGCGCATCGCACAACCCCAGCCCGATACGAACAACCCCGCCCAGACGGGGAGCCTGCTTCCCGATCGTCCGGGGAACGATTACCTCACGGACAACGGGTTCTACATCGCCCTGCCGCGAGCCCTCTCGGGGGGGCTGCTCCCGACCATCACGATGGTGGATTGGACCGTGTTCCCCACGCCGAATACCCCGCTCCTTTTGCCCGATCTCCTCGCACGCATGCAGGCGGCGGAGCAGGCGATCACGCACGACTTTGGGCAGCAGGTACGCTCGCGGACCGTCTTCCTCCGCGCACGCGAGTTCCATCTTCAGACGCCCAGCTTCAGTCTCTGGTTCGACATGGTGAGCCCGCTTGCGGAGCAACTTGCGCGTTACAAGGTCTTTCTCAAAACCGTTTCGCCGCAGAATGCGAAGCAGTACGTGGACCTGCGGCTCGCGGGGAGGGTGGTCTATCGATGATGAATTGCGAGTTGCGAATGGCGGTTGCGAATTTCCTTCACCATTCGCCCTTCGCAAATCGCCCTTCGCAATTCCTTCGTCTCGTTGACTTCTCCCTCATTTCCGTTCCCATATCTCTTCCACCTTCTTTTCCTTCGCCCCCAAACTCCCTAGACTGCTCGGGATGTACACCGCTGTCCTGTCGGTCTTGCTGATGGGCCTGATTCCCGTGCGAAGCGACCCGGCAACGTCCCCGAATGCTCTCGCGCATCTTTCCGTTGCCCCTCCGTCGCCCTCTGGCGAATCGCTCGCGCAGAGCCTCATTCTCCAGCACGCCGTTTCGGCCTCCGGCATCGTGATTTTGGATCTGCAGAGCTCCCAGATCCTTCTGGCCAAGAACGGGACCATTCGTCGCCCCATCGCAAGCCTTGCGAAGCTCATGACAGCTCTCGTCATTGCCGAGCATCACGGGATGAACGAATGGGTGCGCATCCCCGATGCCATCGCCAGCACCGAAGGGCACGTCGTCCATCTGCCTCCGGGCGAGCAGTTCCGGGTGGGCGATCTCCTCGAGGCTCTCCTCGTCAGTTCTGCCGATGACGCAGCCGTTGCGCTCGCCATGTACCACAGCGGCTCCTTCGATGCCTTCGTCTCCCAGATGAACGAGCGCGCCTCGCTCCTCGGTCTCGCGAACACGTCCTTTGCCAATCCCATCGGGCTCGACGATCTCGCGCAGTGGTCGACCCCGCTGGATATCGCGTGGCTCACGATGTTCGTCTTCCGAAGGCCGGAGCTTCGCTTGCGTCTCTCCTTCCGGAATGCAACGACCATCACGAGCCGCCGCGGAACAGTCATTCCCCTCGAGCAGACCCATGAGTTGCTGCACGGCGACTCCCCGGTGATTGCGGGGAAAACGGGAACAACCGATGACGCGAAAGAATGTCTCATGTCGATCGTCAAGGAACAGGGGAGGAACTACGTCGTGGTGCTCCTCGGTTCGCGGCAACGCTACGCGGACATGCGCGCCGTGCTCTTCGCGCTCGCCTCTCTCTTCGCATAACGCTATGAAATTTCTTTTCTTCATTTTTCATTTTTCTGAGGTCCCCTCACCCACCTTCGTCCGCCTGAGGCGGACTTCGGCGGGCAGGCCCAGCCTCTCCCCCTTTGGGGGGAGAGGGGCAATGGAAACGTCATTCTGTGTACAGGGTCGTTTGAAGCAACAAGTTTCACGAACTTTTTAGTGTTCATATAACGGATCTCCATGCGCACCCCTCTCCTCCGCTGGCTTGCCCTTCGTGCGCGCATCGTCTGCGTCATCATGTTCGTCATTGGTTCGCTTCTCCCCCCCTACGTCCCCAAGGCCGCGCTCGCCCCGTCGGAGGAAGCATCGGGCCAGCAGACGCAATTTCTCTTCGTCGAGGAGGGGTTCCTCATGAAGTCCGCGTCCCTGGGGGAACAGGGAACCCGACTCGCTTTCGGCCAGGGCATCATCCACACCGTGAAGAAGAATGAGAATATCCAATCGATTGCGAAGAAGTACGGCATCGCCGTCGAGACCATTCGCTATGCGAATAATCTCAGCCAGAAAGCGCCTCTCCTGCCCGGGCAGGAGCTCATTATTCTCCCCGTCGACGGCGTGATGCACGTCGTCCGCAAGGGCCAGACGCTCTCGCAGATTGCGCAGCTCTACTCCGTTCCCGAGTCGGACATCACCCGTCAGAATGACGTGCGCGGCGGATTCATCATCGCCGGGCAACAGCTGATCATCCCCGGCGGAAAGCCGATTGCGGGACAGATGCCCGCCATCGCCTCGCTCCAGGACACGCTGCGCTTTGGAGGGGAACTGCCGTCGAAGGACATTCAGCTCAAGCTGCGGCAGATCGAGCAGGAGGGCGAGCAGCACGGGCAAACGGCCACGATCACCCGTGTCCCGCCGACCGCCGAAGTCGATACGGCCGCGGGCATCCTCCAGATGCCGTGCAATAATTGCGTCTTCACCCAGTACTACCACCCCGGCCACTACGCCGTGGACATCCAGACGCGCGGCGGCGGCCCCGTGTTCGCCGCGGAGGCCGGCACCGTCATCCGCGCCGACACCGGCGGCTGGAACGGCGGCTACGGCAACGTCATAGAAATCGATCACGGCAACGGACTCGTCACGCTCTACGCGCACAACAAGGAGCTCTACGTGAAGAACGGCGACTCTGTGCAGCGCGGCCAGATCATCTCGTGGATGGGCAACACCGGTCTCGTCTACGGCGCCACGGGCATCCACACCCACTTCGAGGTGCGCTTCAACGGCGTGAAGAAGAATCCGCTGCTGTATCTGGAATAATTTATGAATTTGTGGTATAATATTCCCAGAGTCGATGCTCAAGAAACCGCTCTGGTCGGCGCTCTTCGACCGTCACGACGTGTGGACGGCCGCGCTCCTGTGGCTCATCGTCGGAGGAATGTTTGTGTGGTTGGCGCAGGTGGCGGCGAAGACGTTGTCGTGATTGTGCTGCGCACGATTGTCAAAGAGAGCGCAGACTGATACCGTCTCTCGGCTTTCGCGTGGAGCTGTAGCTCAATTGGTTAGAGCGCTTCCCTGTCACGGAAGAGGTCGCGGGTTCGAGTCCCGTCAGCTCCGCCATTCAAGCAATTATAAATCCCCATTGATGGCGCGCTCAAGAAGCTTCCCAGCCGCGCCGAACGCTTCTGCTGTCACTGAGTCTTTGCCATCTGTTCCAAGCAACGTGCGAATTGCTGCAGCCACTTCAGGTCTCTTTCTTACTTCAGCTGGAATGAGGGGCAGAGCATCCCTTACAGACACAAGTCTGCCTGATAATATTTCTGCATTTTGCATACATCGAAAATAGTATCAGTACGTTCGCGAACTTGGTAGTATTTTGAATATACCCCTTCGCTTTCATTTTCTCAATTTTCTCTCCACATCCGTTGTTCTCCATTTTCCTCAAGAAGACGTATGAAAGCTACGGAGGCATGCTTTGGAGAGTTTGCTGATTGTCCAGATTTTGTGGGATTACTTAGT
>JACQCJ010000027.1 GCA_016201685.1 Candidatus Peregrinibacteria bacterium
CAACAGTACGGCATCTTCCTCAAGCTGGCGCGCGTGCGCATGGAGCTGCAACAACAATGGCAAGGCATCGCCCAGACGTACGCGCAGTTCGCCGACAGCGCGAATATGCCGTGGTGCAGGAACGATCGCTTCACGACCCCCATCTACTCTCTGCTCGATCCCTGGTATCCGGGGCGGCCGGATCTGAGCGGTGGACTGCCGAGTTGCCAACGAAACCTCTCGGCGCTCCCGATGCTGTGCGTGCCCTCAGGCGATCGTGATTTCGTGTACGACCTCTCGCTGTTGCGGGCATCCACGGGGTCTCTGCGCGTTCCCGTTCTCAAACCGCTCCAGTTACGGCTCGCGATCCCCACCCCCGGTCCCGTCACGCAGGACATCATCGATCCGCAAGCGATCCTACTGCCCGATCTGCCCGCTGTGCCCGACATCCGCCAGGCGTTCCTGGACAACGCTCCGAATGCTTCGGTTGGAGAGATGGCGGCGACCGTCTCGACGCCTCCTCTCTTCAGCCCCCCACAGTTGAAGGCCGCGCTCGCGGGAGGGCAGACCATCATCGACGGCATGCAACAGCGTTACGACGAATTCTGGAAGAGCCTGACGCCGGACGACAACACCAAGCAGTTGCAATGCATGGGATACGGCCAGCAGAAATGCGTGCATGTGGAAATGGATTTGATGGAGCGCTTCACGCGCATCGTGGCGCGTCCCGCCGTCCTCCTGAAGGAAGACTTCGAAGCGTACGGCATCCCGCGCGTCCCGCAGCCTTCCCCCAGTGATCCAAGCACCGTGGATTCTCGCAAGGACGCTACCTGTTGGAGCGAGGATCACGCGTGCAGCGATTTGCCCCCCCAGCGCGCGATCCCGAGGGACGGGTGGCAGACGGCGCTCCCGAGTGACGGGAACGCGGGCGCGCTCATCGATGGACTGCGACGGGGGATCCGACGTTCCACAGTGCAGGATGACGGAACGCCGGCGCAGCCTCCTCTTCGGTCTCTGTCCCTCCTGCAGAAGATCCTGCCGCACTTCGATGTCCCGGATCCGACGAATCTTTCTCCTCCTCGTTGACATGCGCCGCCTCTTCTTCGTCGCCGTTCTCCTCCTGACGCTTTTCCCCGCGATGAGCCTCCGCGTCGTAGCCGCTGGGACTCTGACCCCAGCTGATCTCTGCAGAGTGCAGTTGCAGGCACGCCTGGGCAAGGAGCAGCGCCTCGAGCGGCGCATGCTCTTCGGATTGCAACCTGCCAAGGACGCGCTCGAGGGAGCGGTGCGCACAGATGAGGCGGGCGGGACGTGGATCAAAACGGCAAACGACCAGTGGGCGGCGAATGGGAGAACGATCACGGATGCCGTCATGGATACGATCGTGGAACGCGATCCGCTCTCAATGAGCGCATCACCCCTGCGACGCGGGATCTTCGAGACGAAGGGCGTACTGACATCCGAGCTCGTTCCCCCGCTCACACAGACCTTCCGCGCGCTTTCATGCCGCGTGCGCGCCGTGTGCGATGCCGCGACGCGCGCCGTGCACGGGGAGCGACCGAGCGCAGAGGGCATCTATCTCATCCAAACGCCGGGCTGTCGGATCATTCCCGTGGCTGCCCTCCCGGCATGCACCTTCATCCCGAATGTCCCGAAAGAGCTCACGATCGACTTTGGGACCGCGGCCGACATCGCGGCTTCGTGCGAGCCCGTCGCCAATCAACTGCTCGATCGGGAGGCGCAACTCCTCACGCTCGCCGTGACGTACGACGCGGCGGAGCGTTCTCTCCTGCAGCTTGCCGGGAACTTCGATCAATTCACCCTGCTTTTCTCCATCGACCTCCTCCATCCCATCGAGCAATCGATGACGCTCATCGAACAGCTCTCGCGGATTCCCTGCTTCCTCGCCCAGTGCAATGCCTGAGAAGTTCTCCAAGGATGATTCCGGCTTCGGGACGCGGCCACGAAGGGCCGCTCCTCAGGGGAAAAAAATATGTTCTGAACAGGGAGCGGGCCTCCGGCCCGCGTTCCCGAAGTCTGTGAAACATCGTGTGATCGTCCTCTCGATCCTCTTCCTGATGACCGTTCTCGTCGCGGGGTCGGGGCGACTGCACTCGAATGTTGCTTCCCTCTTCGCCTCGGGACAGAAAACGTTCTCCCCGCCGATCCTGGGGGCATGCGGCGGGAGCCCGCTGCTCTTCCCGAGCGGCAAGGGAACGTTCGACACATGGATCGCGCAGTACCACACCGCCGTGGACGTCGTGGTGAGCGCACACCTGAGCGAACAACCGGCTCTGTGCTCCGCCGACGGGAGCGACCCCCCCTCGACCCCGCTCCTGGTCCTCGCCGGCATGCTGCCGCCATGGCAGGAACCGCAAAAACTGCTCGGGCTGCGGGAGAGCGACATGGGCGCGGTGCTCCTGGAATTCCTGCGCGTCTACGAGTGCACGTTGCATGAGCGCGAAACGTTCCTCCCGATCGCCGTGGCGCAGGAGGCCGCTCCGGCAACGACCTTTTCGCTTGGACCTCACACGATCGAGATGATGCGCGAGCAGACGGTCATCGGCCGCGAGCTGACCGGTGATCGCAATGCGCTCCATCGCACCCTCCTCTTTCTGGGGGGAAGGGATCGCTTGCGACCGCTTGCGACGAACATGGAATGCTTGGAACGCGCGTCGCTCGACCTGCGCAACACGCTCGGGCTCGCGGCGGACGCCTCCGCCTGCATGCCGCGTGTGTGGGACGCCCGCGGCTCTCTTCGCAATCTTGCCCAATGACGAATATCGACCACGATCCAACGGCACTAAAGAACACAAGAGGCTTTCCTCATGGGCTCTCGAAGTCTCGGAAAAATGTTTGTTGTTTTTGTTTTGTTTCCTCTATCCCCCAACCCCTTTCTCCCGGGGAGAAAGGGGGGGCCTCAGCCATTGGTGTTTTTGGAAATTCTCCCCTCCTCCATCGAAGGAGGGGTCGGGGGTGGAGGTGGATACACAACAACCACCAAACCCGCCTCCGTCGCATCGCTCTGACGGCAACGCTCTGCGTCGTGACATCGATCATCGCCCCCCCCGCAGCGCACGCCGCGACCCCCCTCTACCAACGCATGCTCGGGATCACGAGACAGGAAATGATGCTCAAGGAGAACGGCGAGGCGGGAGCTGAAATGCTCATCAAGAAATTCGCCGCCGCCATCCTTTCAGCGCCCAAGTTCCTCATCCTGCGCAAGGAAGTGGACACGGCCTTGCAGCAGAAGTACGACGCGCTGTGCATCGAGAGGCCCTACCGCAAAGGACTCTCGTACGGCCAGTGCCTGGCGACTCTCGCGGGAACCATCACGAGTGTGGCGAGCCGCGAAGAGCGAACGCGCACGCTCGGACGCGATCTGCAGATCATCGCGAGCGGCTTTGAAGCGCCGATGGAAAGCGACCAGCCACCGCGGAACCTTCTCACGCACGCACACAGCATCATCAGTATCTGGCAGACAGGCACGGGAGGCATCCTCCAATCGCCGACGGGTCCGCCCGGCCTGCTCGCGGTGGGAACGGGTACCGTGATGACAGGAGCGCAGATCCGCATTGTAAATCTCCCCTTGAGCGACACTGCTATGCGAAAATTCCAGGCATTGCGCACGCAACTCGATCTCCTCGTGCACACGAATGATGCAGGCGAACGCAACGAGGAGGAGCTCGTGGCAGTCGTATGGCGCTATCACCACGGCTACCGCTTCCTCCGCGGCGAGCGTCCGGAATTCCCGCCCCCACCCCAGGCCGATCCCGAGAGCGACATCGGCACGGAGCGGCAGTACCTCTTCTCGTGGAGCGAAGAGGTCGAGAAGGCGCTCGCGGACATCCACGCGCTCTCGATGAGCATCGTCGTCACTCCTCCGCTCCAGCGGGGAGAAGTCGCCATCATCCGGATCCCTCCCGAATTGCAAGCGCTGCTCCCGGACAACATCCTCCTCTGGTCGAATGTGGAGCGCCTGCCGCGCGACGTGATCAGCGGCGACACCGGCCTGGAGTGGGATCTCCCTCTCGAGCCGATGCTGCCGTCGCTCTGTCGCAAAACGACTGTGGAAGACCCCACCGAGATGGCGAACAATTGCGACGTCGGCAATCCGCTGCCGGGAGGGGTGACGACGCTCGGCGGCAGCTACCCGCCGCCTCCCGTCGACGGGACGGGACTGTGCACACATCCCTTCCAACGCAGCGGCTACCTTTGTCGACCGCAGGCGCCCCCCGCGGGAACCACGTGCGTGCAGCAACAAAAACCCCGGGATGGCGTGATCACGCTCAGCCGGTGCAGTGCGCCCGGGGTCATCCGCGAGACGCTCGCGGGACCCGACGCGTGCATGGATGCGCCCTGGACGACGAGCACGCGCCCCTTCGATCCGCAGACGCAATGCAAGGTGACTATCAACTGTATCGATGCTGATTTCTCCGGAGGCGAAACATTCCTGAAGAAACCGGACGGCAACATCGCCGTTACGGTCACCAAAGATCCTCCCGCACCTCTCACCTACGTCTTCCTCCACGAACTCACGCACGCGCGTCAGATCTGCGATTTGCCGCCCGGCACCGCGATCGATCCTCCGAAGATCGATCCCAAGGATTCTCCAGCAGCGAAGCAAGCGAAGACGGACCAATGCTGCAGAGTAGAAGGAGAAGCCTACCGCACCCAGTGCGAAGCGATGGAGAGCGACGGCGTCTTTCGTCCACCGACGGGTTCCAAGGAACTCCTCTCGATCTCGACGCTGGTCCCGATCCCGATCAACGTCGAAACGTGCTGGCAGGCCTCCACGGATCTCACGTGCCGGACACGGGGGGCCGGCGCATGCCCCACAGCATTCTCGTTTTCCGCCAAGCAAGAAATTCTCGTCCCGTTCGTGAAAGAAATTAATCAGCTCGCGCTGAACCGCAAGCCGAGGGACATGCCGCTCGACTGCGAGAACACGCTCAATCCGCCGCAGGGCAAGCAGCGCGATCCGCGCATCGATGCGGCGCTGCGCGAGGCAAATGCAATCGGGCGGAAGGTATGTGACCCCAACGTCATCACGACGTACCGGAACACCATCGGGAACAACCTGTGCTACTTCGATCAGTGCCTGGAGCAATCGATGGAGACGCATCGAATTGCGGGAGGACGAGCGACCTTCACCGCCGGCGATCCGGCGTTCCCGCAGGAAGCCTGCGAACCGAAGGTCCCGCAGAGCATGATTTTCTGGGGAACGAGGGATCCCCCTCCACTTCCACCGTATCGCCCCTCGCTCCTCCTGAAGGAAGTGGACGAGGCGCTGTGCCAGAGCAACGGTCTGCCCGCGGATTCGCCGCCATCGGCCTGCGGATTCGCCGCGAGCCGTCGGCTCCTCCTCCCCGAACAGTTGCTGCAAACGGGGCTCAGCCTCTTGAGCCAACCCCAGGAACAGACGAGTCCCGTGCTCGGCGTGCAGACCATGAGCGATGCACTGGGGGCACGAATCGCCACGAGCCTCTACGGGCGATACCTTCAAGGTCTCTCGACGAGCCTCACCCAGATCACCATGCAGGCCACCATGATGCTCAATCGTTTTACGACCGTATCGTTCTCACCAACGATGTGTTCCCTCAACGATGCGAAAGGGGAGCTTCTGAGCACGAAGTTCTGCGCGCCCGCATTCCTCCCGCCAAGGCCATAAGATGAGACGATCGTTCTCCCTGATCGGCATCGTCCTGTTCTCCCTCTTCCTGAAAACGCAACCTGCTCGAGCGGCAGGACCGGCGGCAGTTTCGCCGTACGTGCAGCAGGTGCTGATGCGCGCGGAGGCGGGGGTAGACTATGCATGGAAACCCGATCAACAGATGCAGTTCCTTGCGATCGTTTTGCCCCAGTGGCAGCGCATCGTGCTCTCCATCGTCGTTGGGATGATCGATACGGACCTGCGGATCGTGCAGCAACGCCGCGACCTCCTCCAACACACGGCTTGCTTCCGGATTGACCTCGTCCTCATCGAACAGGAGTTTGAGCGGGTGCGCGGGGAACTCAACAAGGCGCTCATTGCCCGCAACGTGACGGCTATCTTCCGGTTGGAAGATCTTCTGCTCTTCCTGAATCAACGCTACGCGTTCTTGCTCCAGGCGGCGTTGGACCCCAAGGCGACGGACCCCACGTGGTACCAGCAGCGGCTCTTCGAACCGCCGAAGCAGCTTGGATTTTGCTGCATCCCGCCGGGGGGGCCGGGGAGCTGCAGATCGGCGACGCTTCCGCAGTGCGCCGATGCCGGCGGCATGCTCCTCCAAACACTCAACGCATGCCAGGCGACGTGCGGCGATCTCACTCTGCACGTCGAGGAACCGCCGATGTGTGCCTTCGCTTCGGATTACCTGCCGCCGAGCCCCAATGGATTTGGCTGCGATGCCGGCGTGATGGATGCGATCGCAAAGATTCTCCCCCCCACCATGCCCGGCAGCCAACCGCTGCGTGAGGAATGGGATGCCGAGCGCTCCGTCGAAGCGGTGCTCGACGATCTGCGTTCCCAGCAACGCGCGTTCCAGGCCGTCCTTCAATCGATTGATCCCCTTCTCCAAAGCGGGTTCGGGGGCGTCTCGGCGGGTGCGCCTCGCACGCATCAGACTGCCACCGGCTGCGGGTTCGTCGGCGGGTGCGCGCAAAATCTCGCGCTGCTCTGCCGCACCGATCTCGACTGCGCGGCGAGCGGACCCTGCGTCGATCCGGCGAGTATCGGCGCGTGCGCAGGGGGGGAGCAGCGATGCACGAGCGACAGCAACTGCGGCGATGGAGGATCCTGTATCCGGCTTGCGGACAGTGTCATCGAACCGCTGCGGGGACCTTTCTCCTGGGATCCCGATCACGAGCGCCTGCTCGAGGGTTTCCGCACGCTCCGCAGGGCACAGGGAGCGCTGCGCCCCCCGCCAGACTCCCTGAGCATCCAGCAGAATCCGGGCGTCTTGCGATGGATCCGCGATGATCTCGTCACCCGCCTTCAGCACTTCAGCGTCGATCAGGCGCAGAAGGAAGCGCGCGATTTCGCCGTGGGGAGTGATCCTGGGCTCGCACTCGCGGGTACCTTCGATGATTTCGGAGCGAATGTCCGGGCACTCGGATTCCTCGGAAGCGACATGCGGGGGTTGCGCGGCTTCGTACGGGATTTCGCGTACTTCCTCCGCCGCTCCTGCATCGAGCGCCCGTGCAACGCCAAACTTGATCACATCCTCAAAATCCTCTTCTCCAATGCGTGCTTCCCGTATGCAAACGGGCAGTACCTCCTGGAGACCTGTGCCGATCCGAGCTGGCACAAGTGCATCAAGGAAGCTTTCGGCATCAATTTCCCCCCGGAGGAAAACTGTCCCGTGCCGCCGCCGCCCCCGAGCTCCTCGAGCTCTGCGAGCAGCACCCCGATCCCGCCCCATGAGCCTCCACCATCCGGCGGCTTGCCGCAAGGCCACGACATCCACCTCCTCGAACCGATCAACGGCGTCGCCGTGCTCTCCACCGATGGGGTCACGGGCTTTGCGCTCTTCTTCGCCTACTTCGATCTCCTGTATCCGTGGATCGTGGGAACGGCCGCCGGCATCGCGCTGCTGTGGGCCCTCATGGGCGGCATCAAGATCATCATCGGCGGAGACTCGTCGAAGATGGAGGAGGGCAAGAAGCAGATCCTCCACGCGGCGATCGGCCTCGTCCTCATCATCTTCTCGAGCATCATTCTGAATATGCTGAATCCGACGTTCTTCAAATGAGAACAGAAAGGGAAGGAAGGGCAGGGGAGGATGGTTGTGTTTGTTGTTTTTCCTCCACCCCCAACCCCTCCTCCGGGGGAGGAGGGGAGCATTGATACAATGGAACATTTCTCCCCCTCTCCACCGGAGAGGGGGCCGGGGGGAGAGGAAACAACAAACACATACATTCCCCGATCTCTTCGATCTCCTCATTTTCCTCTATCATGGACTCATGCAACCCGAGGAATTCGTCCACCTGCACCCGACTTCGCTCCTCGCGATGCTCGGAGCTCCGCCGGGCAAGCTGCCACTTTTCTGATTATGAGAGCATCTGATTTTGTTCATCTTCATTGTCATAGCACCTACTCGCTCCTCGAGGCTCTCCCGAGCCCGGGGGAGATCGTCGCAAGGGCGAAAGAATTGGGGCAGACGGCCGTGGGGATCGCGGATAAGGGCTACACGTACGGCCTCATCGAATTTTTTCAGGAAGCGCGGAAGCAGAATCTGAAGCCGATTCTGGGAATGGAAGCGTACGCGGCGGCGCGCACGCGCACGGACAAGGAGAGCGGCATCGACGCGAAGCGCTACCCGCTGACCCTCTTCGCCGAGAATCAGGAGGGCTACGAGCATCTTCTCCAGCTTGCGACCAAAAGCGCGCTCGAGGGGATGTACTACAAGCCGCGCGTGGATGCAGAGCTGCTCGCGCAGTACGGCAAGGGCCTCATCGCGCTCAGCGGACCCATCGGCGGGGCAATCCCGCAGGCGGCCCTCGCGGAGGACGGCAGGCGCATCGCAGAGCTCACGGAGCAGTACCGATCGTTCTTCGGCTACGAAAACCTCTACTTCGAACTGATGGATTTGCCGGGGGTCGCGGGACAGGCGGAGGTCAACCAGCAGCTGATCCATTGGGGGAAGCAGATGGGGGTTCCCGTGGTCGCGACGTGCAATGTCCATTACTGCCGCCCGGAGGACAGCGAGGCGCACGACGTGCTCCTGTGCATCCAGAAGAACGCGCACGTCACGGATCCCGGTCGCTTCTCCATGCGCGACAGCGACTTCTCCATGCGCCCGTTCCCCGAGATGGAGCAGGCGTTCGGCCACGTGCCGCAGGCGCTCGGGAACACGCGGATCATTGCGGATCGCTGCGACGTCTCGTTCGAATTCGGCAAGAACAAGATCCCGCGGTTCACGGTGCCGGCGGGAGAGAGCGAAGCGGACTACCTGACGCGCCTGGCCCGCAAGGGATTCGCGAGAACGTACCCGAAGGCGACGGCGGAGCTTCGCGATCGCCTGGAGTACGAGCTTGGCGTCATCAAGCAGGCGGGGTTCGCCGGCTACTTCCTCATCGTCGCCGACGTCATCAACGAGGCCAAGCGACGAGGCATCACGGTGGGGCCGGGGCGGGGATCAGCGGCCGGATCGCTCGTGAGCTACGTGCTGAACATCACGACAATCGATCCGATCGTCCACGGCCTCCTCTTCGAGCGGTTTTTGAACCCCGAGCGCGTCACGATGCCCGATGTGGATATCGATTTCGCCGACACGCGCAGAGACGAAGTGCTCGAGTACGTGCGGCAGAAGTACGGCATCGACCATGTCGTGCAGATCTGCACTTTCGGAACGCTGGCGGCGCGCGCAGCGGTGAAGGACGTGGGGCGCGCGTACGGCATCCCGTTTTTGGAGATGAACAGCCTCGCGAAGCTGATCCCCGACCGCCCGGGGACGAAGCTCAAAGACGCTCTGGGCACCGACGAGCTGAAAGCCGCCTACGAGGGCAATCAGACCTACCGCACGATCATCGATTCCGCCCTCAAGCTGGAAGGAAAAGCCCGCCACGTCTCCATCCACGCGTGCGGGGTCGTCATCACCCAGGAATCGGCGACGCAGTACACCGCCGTGCAGCGCGCGCCCAAGGACGAGAGCATCATCATCACGCAGTACGGCGCCAAGACTCTCGAGGCACTGGGGCTCCTGAAGATCGATTTCCTGGGACTCACGAACCTCACGGTGATCCAGACGACCCTCGAAATCATCAAGCGTCTCGAGGGACGGGACGTGGATCTCGCGACGGTGCCCCTGGATGACGCGGAGACGTATCGCCTGCTCCAGCGCGGCGACACCACGGGCGTCTTCCAGCTGGAATCTGCGGGCATGCGCCGGTATCTGAAGCAGCTCAAGCCCACGGAATTCGGCGACATCGTCGCCATGTGTGCGCTCTATCGCCCGGGGCCGATGGACGCCATCCCCGATTATATCAAGCGCAAGCACAATCCCGATCTCATCACCTATGACGTGCCGGAACTCCAGCCGTTCCTCGAGGAAACCTACGGCATCATCGTCTATCAAGAACAAGTGCAACGCGTCGTGCAG
>JACQCJ010000038.1 GCA_016201685.1 Candidatus Peregrinibacteria bacterium
GCACGCCGTGCGGCGGTTCTTCCTCATCCGCATCTTCCTCAGCCTCCTCCGCTTCGTCGAGTGCCGGTTGCACGCCCTGCAACCAGGGCAAGTGCGATGGGGGCGACAGTTGCGTTCCCATCGGCCGAGGACAGTGCTGGAAAGAAGTGGTCGCTTGCGATGCGAACGGGTGTTTCATGGGCTGCTGGCCACAGCAGTGCGCATGCCAGGCATCATCCCAGAGTTCCGCCTCGAGCGCGTCCTCGGCATCGTCTGCGAATTCCTCGGCGTCTTCTGCCAGTTCCTCCTCCTCGAGTACCGAATACTTCTACTGCTGCCTCTCGCCGGGGAATGCCTGTTACAAGGTCATCTCCTGTCCACCGCAATTTCAGAGGTATCCCGATCAACAATCGTGTGATGCGGATTGCGCGCGATCCAGCGCGGCATCGTCAACGCAATCGAGCGGAGCATCCTCGAGTTCGTCCTCCACGACGGAGTGCACCGGCATCGAGTGCTTCGTCGGCGGTCAGGCGTTCTGCCAAGTACAGGATCCCGGCTCCCAATGCGTCGAAAACGTCAATAACCCCCCCCAGTGCTTTGATTGTGTCTCGGGCGGCAGCTCGAGCAGTGTGAGTGGAGGCTCCTCCAGCGCCTCCTCAGGATCGAACGGCTCGAATTCCTCCGGCTCCGCATCATCGGGCTCGTCCTCGGCGGGATCGAAGTCCTCCGGTTCCTCGAAATCGGGAAGTGCGTCGTCGTGCACAGTTGTCTGTCACTGGCGTCCCGGCTGTGATCCCGCGCCGGGTCAAACATGTGAAGTGTGCGCATGTGCCGGCAGCAGCTCCTCCCGTCTCTCGTCGGCGTCGGGAGGATCATCCTCCTCGGCTTCGAGCAATTCTTCTTCTGCTGGCTCTACAGGTTCCTCCAGTTCTTCCAAATCGGGGAGCTCCTCCAGCGCCCCTCGCTTCTGCGATCTCTTAGGCTGCATTCGCGGCGGCAATGCATTCTGCGCCGCAGAAGGGGAGAAGTGCGTTGTCGACATGAACAATCCTCCCAATTGTTTTGACTGTGAGGGAGGGTCCAGTTCCTCCTCGCAAGGATCTTCCGGTTCGAACGGATCGAATTCCTCCAATTCTTCGTGCAACGGAGTGCTCGTCTGCCACATGCCACCCGGATGCGATCCCTTCGCAGGTCAGATCTGTCCTCCTCCAATATGTGAGTGTGTGATGAACAGTTCTTCGCAATCATCGGACTCCTCGCAATCCAGCAACGCTTCGATGAGTTCGTCCTCGGTCTTCTGCTTCGGGTTCGGGTGCAGTTCCAGCTCCTCCCCCTTCACCGGGCTGTGCGGCGACGGACATATACAGCCAGGCGAAGACTGCGATCGCGGCTCCACGTGCACGTCCGATCCCGCCAGCTGCAACCGCGTACCGGGGACGCTGGGCGGAGTGTGCGCCTGCGACCCGCAGGATCCCCACTGTCATCTGCCCTCGGGAGTGTCCTACCCCAAAGGCTGCGTGTGGGAGCGCTGCGGCGACGGCATCGTCAAGAACTCCGTGAATCTCAACGGCCTCCTGCTGAACTTCGACTTCATCCGGGAGGAGTGCGACGACGGTCCCAAGAACGGGACGCCCGGCGACCCCTGCTCCGTCTCGTGCAGGCTCCTCACGGGCTCCTCCTCCTCGTCCAGCACCCGTCTCCTCTCCTGCGGCAATGCTGTCCTCGATCCGGGGGAGCAGTGTGATTTCGGCTCCCAGAACGGCCTGCCCGGCAGCGCATGTTCTTCCTACTGTCAATTCACCCAACTTCCACACTGTGGAGACGGTCATCTGGATCCAGGCGAGATCTGCGACGATGGAGGAAACAACGGCGCACCCAACGACCCCTGCACGCTCGAGTGCAAGAGGACGATCGCGCAACCCTGCAGCGGAAGGCAGCAGTGCGGCAGCAACGTCTGCTCCAGCGGCTCCTGCACGGGCTGCACCGCGGATGCCCAGTGTCCGGGAGGGGAGAGCTGCACAAACGGTCTCTGCGTCCCCAAGGCCTCCTGCGGCGACGGCATCCGCCAACCGGGCGAGCAATGCGACAGCGGCTCGCGCTGCACGTCCGATCCCCAAAGCTGCAACAGAGCGCCCCTCACGCGCGGCATGACTTGCACCTGCAGCCGGGATGATCCCACCTGCGTCGCGCTGCCGGGGATCACCTGGGATCAACCCTGCACGATGGCCTTCTGCGGCAATGGCATCCTGGATAACTGGGCCGCCTGGAACGGCAAGACTGTGGACTACGTTGGCGTGCACGAAGAATGCGATCATGGCGCGCAGAACGGCAAACCGGGTGACGGTTGTTCCACCTCCTGCATGCTGGCGCGTCCGGACCACTGCGGCAACAACCTCCTCGACCCCGGCGAGCAGTGCGATCTGGGTTCCCAGAACGGCCAGCCCGGCATTCCCTGCTCCGTCACCTGCCAGACGATCACTCCCGTCCGCTGCGGCAATGCACGACTCGAGTCAGGAGAAGAATGCGATCACGGCGCCGCAAACGGCACACCCGGCGACGCCTGCTCCCTCTCCTGCACGCGCCTCACCCTGTCTCACGCCTTCTGCGGCGATGGCAAGCTCGATCCCGGCGAAGAGTGCGATCATGCCGACCGCAACGGAAAGGATGCGGTTTGTTCTGCCAATTGCCTCTTGCTCACGGGCTTCTGCGGCGATGGCATCGTCCAGAAGCTCCTGGGGGAGCAGTGCGAGCCTTCCACCTTCGACACCTCTCTGCCCTACCACTGCGGCTCTGACTGCCGCTTCATGAGCGACTTCTGCGGCGATGGGGTGATCCAAGCCGGCGAACAGTGCGATGACGGCGGGTACAACTCCACGACCCTCCCCGACCACTGTCGCACCAATTGCTCGGCTTCCCGCTGCGGCGATGGCATCCTCGATTCTGGCGAACAGTGCGATGACGGCGCTCGCAATGGAACACCCGGCGACCCCTGCGATCTCTTCTGCCGCATCAAGAATCCCGCAGCCCCCCAGAACCTCGCGCAGACGATCGAGCTGCCTCTCCTCGTCCCCTTCACGGGGCATCCCCACACGGGAACGGGACTCACCACCATCGCCGTCTCCCATCCCCCCGCGGGCAAGACCGGTCCCGCCTCCGTGGCCTTCATGGCTGCAGGAGCTGCGGCAGGGTATGCGTGGGTGAGGAGAAGGAGGAGGATCGCAGCGACGATGTCATAGCATCGCGTCACGGACCTCGCTCTCAGGTGACCGTTGTCTCCTTTCCTTCCGCGTGGATGGAGGAGTACAGTGAACGCGATCCCCTTGTATGAGCAACCTCCGATTTACCAGGTTACGGATTCCCTTCGTCGTATTCTTGGCGATTGTGCTCGTCGCGGTCGCGTCATCCGCATTGCCTGGTGGGCAGCGATCCTTCGCGGCAATGCAAGTACTTCCTGCAGAAGGGCCCGCGCCGACGGCGCCGGATCCGCAGGCTGGTTCCCCGCAATCCTGTTCCGATGAAGCGCCAGTCACGAAGAACGCCCCCTGCACGGCAACGGCACAGGACGATTTGAGTTGCTCGAAGGCTGCTCAAAGGGCATTTTTTGCCGTTGCGCTTTGCGTGGCGAGAAACAGAGTGGCGTGCTCCGCGAAGAACAGGCAGCTCGATGTGGGGACGCCCCAGTGGAAACGGATGAGCGATCCGGGAACATTGCCATGCTTCGTGAATGCAAGCGTGGACGTCCAGTGTACGTCGATGCTGTGTCCGGTGAAAGCCGTCAGGGTTGTGGGCTCCGATTCTTCCTCCTCGAATGACAATACCCGTGTCATCTGTTGCAACCCTCCGAACTATCTCTGTCTTTCGACGCCGTTGAACAATTGTCGCGGGCCCTACGGCGATACACTCGAACAATGCATTGCAAACTGTAAGGATTATCGTTCCTCCTCCTCCTCCTCCAGCCCCTCCTGCATCCAAACCTACGGATTGGGTTGTGACAAGACTCCCTGCTGCTCTGCGAACGACGAATGCTCCCACTTCGCGGATGGAACGTACGGTTGCGCTCCAAAACCCTGTGCCAATGAGGGAGAATCATGCAATGCGTTGGCGTGTTGTCCCGGGCTCGAGAAAAAATTATCGGGTTTCGATTGTACTTGCCAGAAGCAACGGCCGTGTTCCAAGGAAGGAGAGTCATGCAATGCGGGGTTCCCTGCCTGCTGTCCCGGCTTGGTGGCGGGCGGATACTACGGCGCTTGTGTTTGTGAGAAGCCTTCGTCCTCTTCATCATCGTCCAGTTCCATCAGCAGTACTTCTTCTTCCTCTCCTTCTACGTCATCCTCAAGCGCCGCTGCGTACAACTGCTGCAAATCGGGGAACAACGGTCACTACTACTGCAGCAACAATACCTGTCCCAATGAGACGGTCGGAACGTATCCTTCCATGGGCGACTGTCAAAGTGCATGCGTGACGCCGCCAACTCCCTACAATTGCTGCATCAATCATCTCACTGGGAATTACTACTGCACAGCCTACACGTGTCCCTACCAAACAGTCGGATCGTATCCCTCCGCCAATGCGTGTCGTGCCTCGTGCAGACCGCCGGCAGGCGGCGCCATGCGCAATACGTTCTCGAGCAGCGCGTCGTCTCCGTTCTCTTTCCACTCTCTGACGGCCACCTCTTCCGCCGGTTTTCTCACGCATAATGCAAGTCCCCGTGCTCCGTCGTTCCGCGATGTTCCGTCCTCCAATCCGTATGCCGAGTCCATTACAGAAGCGACCGAGGTTGGCATCATCACCGGCTATGCGGATGGAACCTTCCGCGCCTCGAATCTCGTGAACAGAGCGGAACTCGTGAAGATCGCGATGCTGGCGTCGCAGGTGAGTCAGGGCAACTGCGCGGCGGCCCCGTTCGCGGATGTTCCGGCGGGAAGCTGGATGGAAGCGACAGTGTGTCAGGCGCGGCAAGCGGGAATCGTGTCCGGCTATCCCGATGGAAGGTTCAGACCCGAACAGCCAGTCAAGCTCTCGGAGGCTGCGGTGATCCTCGCGAAGAGCTTTCACCTGAACACAGCCGCTCGCGCTGCCGGTCAAGAGTGGTACGTTCCTTCGCTGAACGCTCTTCTGAATCTGCAGGCGGTTCCCTCGACGGTGAAGGCCGTTGATCAGCCCCTGACTCGCGGAGAAACTGCGGCGATGACGATGCAGTTGTGGGTGGATGCGCAGATACCATCCTCTCTGCAGTCGCTCTTGTTGCCGCTTTCATCCCACTGAAGGAAACGACGCGTCGGGCGACAGATACTGGAATGAACGGTGCGCTTACAAAAAAGCGCCAAGCGCCAAGGCCCGAGAACCGAACAATTCTTCAATCATCAAGAGTCACCTTCCACTAGCCCTTCTTTCTCGTCTCTACCAAATCTCCTGCAACACCTCTGTCACGAACACATGATCTTCGGTGACGGTGTTCTTTTCAAGATCGATACTTCGGACGATGACTTCGAGCCTCGATGCCGACGCATTGCGTAGGGCGAGATGCGATGGTTGCTCGGGAATCCAGAATGAGGCGGTGGCTCCGGGCTGCAGCGACCACCTCGTCGTCTTGGGTGTGGGATGATCCTTGCGCAAGCGATCGATGGATCCGCCGCGCAGCTCCCGCAGCGTCCACGAGGAGGGGAGAAGAATGCGCGCGCCGGCCTCGGCCGTTTGCCGCACCTCGAAGATTCCCTTCGTCCCTCCACGCGTCACCGCTACCGCCACCGTCATGGGTCGCGCGTGCTCGAAGGTGATCGTGAGCGGAGAGGGATCGAAGGGAACCATGGCGCGATCGCGCAGTGCGAGCAGCACGACGCTCATCGCGAGGAAGACGAGGGCGGTCGTCAGAAAGATGATGCCCTGATGGAGTGCTGGACGCTTCGACTTCGACGGGGTCATGCAGGAATCGTACTCGCATGGTTTTTTGTTGCCTATGCTCCTCCGTGGTAGAATAGTACCTATCGATCGTGCATTCTCCCCCTTTTCCCATGCATCTCGACCCCCACACCCTCCAGCAGATCATCCAGCGGATTTATCAGCAGATGCGTTGTCCGCAGTGCGGCAAGCGCGTCCCGATCGACTTCGCCGCAGTTCGCATGGCCGGCGACGATTTCATGCTGCTCCAGCTCAAGTGCGACACGTGCGAAGCCTACATCGTCCTCCACGCGTCCCTGCAGGGAACGGAGCACCTGGGCGTCCGTCACGAGGAAGACGGCACGGTGAACGCGTCATCGTCGCTCGCCCTGAAGGATGATGAGCTTGCGATGCTGCATCAGGCGCTCGGGGAATCCGGCGGTTCCTTCGAGACGCTCTTCAAAAAGTACGGCCAGGCGGGAGATCCGGCGAAGGGGCCGACGATTGTGTGACGGAAGAAACAAGAAACAAGAAACAAAAAAGCCAGTGGCCAGTCAGACATTGGTGAATTCTTTGCATCTTGTGTCTTGCATCTTCTTTCTTTCGAAGAGTTGGTATGATCTTGTCATGCGTCGTTTCATCCTCATTGTTCCTTTCTTCTTCGCACTGACGGGATGCGGAGTTCCGGCGAATCTCCCTTTGATCGGCAGCGGCGCTGTCGCAGTCAAAACTGCCAGCGGTCTTCTTCAGAATGCGAAGAAGGAGGTCAATGCCACGATCGACCTCGGGAAGATGGGCATCACGAAAGCGAAACAGGTTGCTTCAGAAGGTCAACAACGAGTGCAGAAGATCGAGGAAGGCGTTTCGAACATCACCCAGGGAGTGGATGCGATCAAGAAGGGGGTGAAGTAGGGGATTTCGTGCCATTTTGCTTGCATCTCCATTGGGAATCCGTAGAATTCCAATCGAAACCACCGACGTTCCTCCCGTGATTGAGACGATCATTTGGGTGCGGACGGCGGGTTTTCATGAGTCTTTGCTCCTTTCAGAATACTGGAATGATGGCTACATGGTTCTATGGTCAAATGGTTCGCAAGCGATTTCCGAAGTGCCATCTCCATTCTTGTAGCCATGTAACCATGTAACAATGTAGCCATTTTTATCTTCACTGCATTTCTCTTCATCCATTCCCATCTCGAATATGCCGCTTCCCTCCCAAAAGTCCGCCGCCACCGATTCGTTCGACGCCGTCGCACTCAGCGTGGCGAGTCCCGAGGACATGCTCGCATGGTCGCGCGGGGAGGTCACGAAGGCCGAGACGGTCAACTACCGCACGCAGCGCGCGGAGCCCGACGGGCTCTTCTGTGAGCGCATCTTCGGACCCACCAAGAACTTCCAGTGCTTCTGCGGCAAGTATAAAGGTGTGCGCTACAGCGGGGTCGTCTGTGAAAAATGCGGCGTGGAAGTCACGCGTTCGATCGTGCGGCGCGAGCGCATGGGCCACATCAACCTTGCCGTCCCCGTCACGCACATCTGGTTCCTCCGCAGTTCTCCCTCCCGGATCGGGCTCCTGCTCGATCTCCCCATCAAGACGCTCGAGCAGATCGTCTACTTCGCCGCGTACATCGTCATTACCGTCGAGGATGACGCCAAGAAGGAAGCCGAGAAGGAACTGAGCAACGCCATGGACACGCGCAAGAACCAGATCAAGCGCGAGTACGATGAAGCCAAGAAGAAAATGCAGGAGAGCAAGACGTCGCGGGCCCAGCTCGACGCGCTCGACAAGGAGGCCGCCGACAAGCTCGACGCGATCAAAGTCAATCACAAGGACGCCATCGACGATCTCAAGAATCTGCGCATCGGCGGGGTCCTCAGTGAACTCAAATTCCGCGAGATGAACATGAAGTTCGGGCACGTGTTCCGCGCGGGCACGGGCGCAGAATCGCTTCGGGAAATCATCGGCGCCGTCGATCTCTCCACCCTGCTCAAGGATCTGGTCAAGGAGCGCGAGCAGAGCAGCGGTCAGAAGCTCAAGAAAGTCATGAAGCGCATCAAGCTCTCGAGTTCCCTCACGCAGGCCGGCATCAAACCCGAGTGGACGATCCTCACGCGTCTCCCCGTGATCCCTCCGGATCTGCGTCCGATGGTCCAGCTCGACGGCGGACGTTTTGCCGCTTCCGACCTGAACGATCTCTACCGCCGCGTCATCAACCGCAATAATCGTTTGAAGAAGCTCATGAGCATCGGCGCGCCCGAGGTGATCTGCAGGAACGAGAAGCGCATGCTCCAGGAATCCGTCGATACCCTCCTCAATAACTCCGCCCGAGCGGGGAAGACCCTCTTCACGGCCGGCGACCGACGCAAGTTGCGCAGCCTCTCGGACATGCTCAAGGGAAAGCAGGGACGCTTCCGCCAGAACCTGCTCGGCAAGCGCGTCGACTACTCCGGCCGCAGCGTCATCGTCGTCGGCCCCCACCTCAAGATGCACCAGTGCGGGCTGCCCAAAGAAATGGCGATGAAGCTCTTTAAGCCCTTTGTGATCGGCCGCATCATCCGCGGCGAACTCGCGCACAACGTGAAGTCCGCCGAGCGCCTCGTCCAAGACGGCGTCAAAGAAGTGTGGGACATCCTCGAGGACGTGATCCAGAACAAGTACGTCCTCCTCAATCGCGCTCCCACGCTCCACCGCCTCGGCATCCAGGCGTTCCAGCCCCAACTCGTCGAAGGTCTGGCGATTCAGCTCCATCCGCTCGTCTGCGCCGCCTTCAACGCCGACTTCGACGGCGACCAGATGGCCGTCCACGTCCCGCTCTCGGAAAAAGCCCAGGAGGAAGCCGCGAATCTCATGTGCGCCGCAAACAATGTCTTGAAGCCGTCCGCCGGCGAACCCATCATCAATCCCATCCAAGACATGGTGCTGGGGTGCTACTACCTCACGCGCGTTCACGACGGCAAGAAGGGGCACGGCATGGTTTTCAGTTCCCCCACGGAAGCCTTCCTCGCGCACGACCACGGCGTCATCAATCTGCAGGCGAAGATCAAAGTCCGCCTTCCCAAAGGAGAGAACGAGATGGAGATCATCGAGACCTCGGTTGGTCGGTTACGATTCCAGGAGATCGTCCCGCCACAGCTTGGACTCATCAACATGACCCTCAAGAAGAAGACTCTCTCCGATCTCATCGCGACGTCGCTCGAGGCCGTGGGCAGGGAGGAGACCGTCGCCTTCGCGGACCGCGTGAAGAATATCGGCTTCGCGTACGCCACGCGCTCGGGCGTGTCCATCGCCTCGCGAGACATGGTGATCCCCCCGGAGCGTCAGAAGCTGCTCGACGACGCCAATGAGAAGATCCGCAAGATCAACAATTTCTACTGGAAAGGCCTCATGACGGCCGACGAGCGGTACAGCCACGCGATCCGTATTTGGAGCCACACGAAGAACGAGATTACGACCGTGATGATCCAGGAATTCCAGCGCTACCCGGAGAATGACATCACCTACGTGATCGATTCCGGCGCGCGCGGCAACTGGGGCCAGGTGACCCAGCTTGCGGGCATGAAGGGACTCGTGGCGAACCCCTCGGGCCGCACGATCGAGCTGCCGGTGCAGAGCAACCTCAAAGACGGCTTCACCGTGCTCGAGTACTTCATCGCCACGCACGGGGGACGCAAGGGAAAATCCGACACCGCGCTCAAGACCGCGGAGGCCGGCTACCTCACGCGCCGCCTCGTCGACGCCGTGCAGGACATCATCATCCGCGAGGAGGACTGCAACGCCGAACAGGGACACCGTGTGACCAAGGAGGAATCCGAGCGCATCGGCGAGAAGTTCGAGGCGCGCCTCTTCGGGCGCACGCTCGCGCGCGATCTGGAGGCGGACGGCACGACGATCGCGAAGCGCGATTGGGAAATCGATGCCGCGATCCTCGAGGAGATCAAGTCAAACGGCATCACCGATGTCTTCCTGCGTTCCGTCATGACGTGCCGCACTCGAGGGGGCATTTGCATGAAGTGCTACGGCAGAGATCTGAGCGACAACAAGACCGTCAAGATCGGGACGCCGGTGGGCATCATCGCCGCGCAGTCGATCGGCGAACCGGGCACGCAGCTCACCATGCGCACCTTCCACATGGGAGGAGTCGCCGAAGGAGCCGACATCACGCAGGGTCTCACCAGAGTCGAAGAACTCTTCGAGGCGAGATCTCCCCGCACGCCCGCAACACTCTCCGATATCACGGGGCGCGTGAAGGTGATGCATCAGGGAGGAAAGACCATTGTCCAGGTGATCGCGGAGGAGCCAGGCGAAGACACCTATTACATTCCCTCGGGCTACGCAGTCATTGTCAAGAAAGGCCAGGAGGTGAAGGAGCGCTCCGTGATGGCGAAATCGCTCTCGGATAAATCCACCATCAAGGCGACGATTCCCGGGAAGATCAGCAGCATCGAGCGCGGCATCGTCAAAGTCCGCCACGCCGCCATTCAGGAGCGCAGCTACGAGTTCGGTCCGCGCGAATCGCTCCTCGTGAAGACGGGCATGGTCATCGAAGCCGGCCAGGCCTTCAATGTAGGGCACTACAACCTCCAGGAACTCCTGGAGAAGAAGGGCCCCTACGCCGTGCAGAGCTACATCGTCCAGGAAGTGCAGCACATCTACGCCTCGCAGGGGCAGACGATCAACGACAAGCACCTGGAGATCATCGTGAAGAAGATGTTCAGCAAGGTGCGGATCATCGATGCCGGCGACAGCAAGTTCCTCCCGGGCGAGACGGCCGACATCGGCGAGCTCCAGTACGACAACGACCGCATCCATCGCACGATCAAAGGCGGCGGCAAAGAAGCCACCTACGAGCAGCTGCTGCTGGGCATCACCCGCGTCGCTCTCGCCACGGATTCCTGGCTCGCTGGCGCGTCCTTCCAGGAAACCATCCGCGTGCTCGTGGAAGCCGCCACCACCCGCAAGATCGACATGCTCCAGGGTCTCAAGGAGAACGTGATCATCGGACGACTCATTCCGACGGGCGAAGTCTACCGCAAGCGGTACGTGGGCGATACGACGGAGGAGCATGCTGAATAGTGACTGGTTATTCGTTACTGGTTTTTGGTTCTTTTCTTCATTGCAGGATCATCAGTTCGCTCTTGGTTTCTGAACTAGAAACCAAGAACCAGTAACCAAAAACCTGGCCGAACATACCTTTACTTCCAATCCTCTCCCTTCTACTATCCACCAACCGTGCTATGCCTACCGTCAATCAGCTCATACGCAAGCGCCGCAGAGACAAGCGCCAGAAATCGAAAACTCCCGCGCTCCAAACTGCATGGAATTCCCTCAATATGCGCAACATTCCGCTCGCCAATGGCGCCCCCTTCAAGCGGGGAGTGTGCATCAAGGTGACGACGATGACGCCCAAGAAGCCGAACTCCGCGCTCCGGAAGATCGCGCGCGTTCGCCTCACCAACGGCAACGAGGTGAAGGCGTACATCATGGGCGAAGGGCACAATCTCCAGGAGCACTCGGTGGTCCTCGTGCGCGGCGGCCGCGTGAAGGATCTCCCGGGAGTCCGCTACCACATCATCCGCGGCGTGCTGGATACCGAAGGCGTTCGCGATCGCAAACAAGGACGATCGAGGTATGGTGCGAAGCGACCCAAGGCCTGATCTTTTTTCATTATTTCACCTCATGGTTACATGGCTACATGGTTACATTGTTGGCCAAGCCTGTAGTCAAGTAACCTCCATTCAACTCTGAGAATCGCTTGCGAACCATTTGACCATCTAACCATTTAACAATTTCTTTCGTACTATGTCCAAGCCCATCAAAGCGTACATCCCCGTCGGTTCCGATCCTCTCGTCGAGAAGTTCATCTGCTGCCTCATGAAGCGCGGCAAGAAGTCGACCGCCCGCAGGATTTTCGGCTCAACCCTCGAGATCATCAAGATGCGCACCAAGGATGCGCCGCTCGAAGTCTTCAGCAAGGCTCTTCTCAACGTTACCCCCTTGGTCGAGGTCCGTCCCAAGCGCGTCGCCGGGTCCGTCTACCAAGTGCCGGTCGAAGTGCCGCCCAAGCGCCAGCAAGCGCTCAGCATCCGCTGGATCCTCACCGCCGCGCGCGACCGCAAGGGCGTCCCCATGGCCCACAAGCTCGCCCTCGAGCTCCTCGATGCCTCCGCCGACCAGGGCAATGCGGTCAAGAAGAAGCAGGATGTGTTGAAGATGGCCCAAGCCAACAAGGCGTTTGCGCACCTCGCCAAGCAGAGGGAGTGAGGGTACACTTGAAAGTATAATCGCAGTGAAATTTGCTCCTTCTTCTCTATGGCAGTGACCATTGATATACCGTTGCCGTCGGAGTTGATCCGGTCCATCAAGAGGAAGGCGAAAAAGGCGAACATCACTCTCAACGCCTATCTCCTCAGAATTGTCGCGCGCAGAGCACACATAAAAATTCCGAAGAAATACCTCAATGAACGACCGAGTTGATGTGAAGAACAAGAAACGAGCCCACCAGGTGGCAGGCTCGTCTCACGAAAAGGTTCGATGGGCGATTGTTGGAAGGAGGCCTAGTAGATAATTCTCTAAGTTTCTGCATATAGAGAAGGAAATGTTTTCGCGGCCTTCTCCTTCGTGAATTTCCAGGTGATGCAGCAGCGATGCTCGTTGCGTTTCTTCGTCCATGCTCGCACCTCCCGTTCCATCTTGTCCGCCGAGGGGATACGACGGTTCAAGCA
>JACQCJ010000039.1 GCA_016201685.1 Candidatus Peregrinibacteria bacterium
CGGCGAGAAGGACCGCAAGGCTCTCAAGCGCGCCGTGATGGGTTCACTCTTCCGCTACTTCGACCGAAAATTGGATCGGGAGCCGATGGTCATTCCACTGATGGTGGAAGTCTAGAGATCACGAGAGGAGAAGCACAAAGAACAATGGCATGGGCCGATCTCCTACTTCCTACTTTCCTACTTCCTCATGTCCTACGCCGCCATCCTCTTCGATCTCGACGGCACGCTCGTAGATACGGTCGGCCTCTACGAGAGGGCATCCCTGCAGGCGTTGACGTCCAACGGCTTCACGATGTCGCCGAAGCACTTCCTACAGAAATACGCAGCCGGCGAGCATTTGCAGGATATCCTGGGCGAGTATGGGAAGACGGAATCGGATGTGCCGATGCTCCGTTCCACGCGGGATTCGCTCTACGAACATCTCCTGGAAACGGAAGACGTCTGGTTTCCCGGAGCCGAGCATCTCTTGACGCGTGCAAAAGATCTCGCGCCCGTCGCCATCGTCACGGGCTCCTGGCGCAGCTACATCGATGCGCTCGAACGACGCGCACACCTTTCCTCGTACACGTCAGTCATCATCACGGCCGATGACATGGGCATGGGAACGGTGATGAAGCCTCATCCCCATGGACTCTTCCTCGCAGCCGACCGTTTGCACGTCGCGCCCGAGCGCTGCATCTACATCGGCGACCAACTCTTCGACGTGGAAGCGGCCCACCGTGCGGGGATGCACTGCTGCATCGTGCGGGGGAAATACACGCCCGTGGAAGCAGCCAACGAAGCGGATTTTGCAGTAAATTCACTCAAGGCAGTGGAGATGCTCCTCAAATGACAAGTTCTGTTTTTTATTGCAAAAAATAGTAAAGTAATTTATACTAGACGTGACATCCAATGCACTTTCTCTTCTCCATTCGCCAGAAGCTCCTCGGCGCGTTTGTCGGTTCGATGATCGCGCTCGTCCTCTACGAAGCGTTCGCCGTTCTCGCGCCGACCTTCTTCTCGTTCCTGCCGCGGAGCCAGGCGGCTGTCATCCAGACGGAGAGAACGCAACGGCAGGATCGCATCGTGGAACTCGCGCGGGAGAATTTGCAGGCGCAGGGGATTGGCGAACAATAGACGAGAAGTGGGTCGGAGAAAAATGCCACATGCCAAGCTTCCAGATGCCAAGAAATTTGTGAATGAACAAGAGTTGAATCTTCGGCGATTGTTTTCTTTATGAATTGTTTGCTTGCCCTGAGCAAAGTCGAAGGGGGTTCTGGCTCTTGGCCTCTTGGAATTTTATAGCCCTTGCTCCTCGATTCGGCGCACTTCACACTTCGAGGTATTCCGCTTCTCTCCTTTCTCCTCGGCCTCACCTTTGGAAGCTTCGGCAATGTGCTCCTCTGCCGGCTCCCGAAGAACCGCACGATCCTCGGTCGATCAGCGTGCCCTCACTGCAGAAAGAAATTGCGCGCGTGGGAACTCATTCCCGTCGTGAGCTTTCTCCTGCTCAGGGGCCGGTGCGCCCGTTGCAGCGCAGAGATCTCTTTGCGGTATCCTCTCGTGGAACTCACGAGCGGTCTCCTCTTCCTCGCAGCATTTCTCCACGAAGGCGCCTTCGGGTTTTCGACGATCCTCCTGATGTTCGCTCTGTGGCTGCTCCTGCTCATTGCGCTCTGCGATCTCGATACCGGCCTCATTCCCGACGGGCTCAATGTGCCCCTCGTGATTTGCGCAATGCTCTTCACATTTTTTCATTCAGGGGTGATGCTCTCTGGAATCTCCTTGGCGCTTTTCTTCTTCGGCGGTCAGTGGCTCCTCAGCCGCGGTCGGTGGATCGGGAGCGGAGATGTGATTCTGGGGGCGGGCATCGGGGCGCTCCTGGGATCGTGGACAGCCGTCCTCGTCTTCTTGTTCCTGGCATACGTCTCCGGCGCATTCGCCGCGAGCGTATTCCTACTCACGCATCGGAAAACGACCGCGGACACCCTCGTCTTCGGACCGTTCATGGCGATAGGGGCAATGGGGGCATTGTTCTTTGGAGAAGCGTTCGTGAGGCTTCTCTTGCTTCGATAAGGACTCAGACGATCCAGAAGATGACGCTGATGCTTCGAGATACAAGAAAATGGAAGCTCCACATCTTTGAGGGATAAGAGCCTCCATGTGTCAGTCACTCGAAGGTGACGTCACATGGACGGCCCCGCATTCACCTCTAATGTCTACCGACGTCGAAATCCCGTTTCATGTCCTGCACGAGATCATCGATTCATCGGCACAGATTAGAGGCGAATAGAGGCAGAAGAATGACTGACTAGACCATAGTACTCATATATTGCAAAATGTCAAATAGAATCTTCGGCTTGTCACTGCGGAAAGCTCTGTGGAGAGCCATTTTCGCTGATGACGTTCTGTCGGTATCCTGAGGAGGTGAAGATTGTGGCACAGAACCGGCGCGCGCGCTTCGACTACGAGATTCTCGAGAGCGTCGAGGCAGGCATGCTGCTCACGGGGCCGGAAGTGAAATCCTGCCGCGCGGGGCAGGTGAGCTTGGCTGGAGCGTACGTTTCGTTCCTCGGCGGCAAGCCGATGCTCAAGCACGCGAAGATTGCGAAGTACGCATACGCAGCATCCATTGCGGACTACGATCCGGAACGCGACCGTGAACTGCTCCTGGGCAAATCCCAATCCGTGCGACTCCAATTATCGGTCGCGGAGAAAGGGATCAGCATCATTCCGCTCGAAGTGCACGCGGGCAAGTACATCAAGGTGCTCCTGGCGCTCGCGCGGGGGAGGAAGACCATCGACAAGCGGCAGCGGATCAAGGAGAGGGAAATCGAGAGGAAATTGAGGGAAGGACGGGAAATTTGAGCTTTTGAATTGATAATTGATAATTGAAAATTGATAATTCAGTAGAATCTCTGAGATCTGAGTTACTGCCATAATTATCAATTATCCATTTTCAATTTTCAATTTCTCCGATGTCATTATTGCCCCCACAAATCCAACGAACGATCGAAGAGTTCTCCAAACTCCCCGGCATCGGACCCAAGTCTGCGGAGCGGCTGACGTTCCATCTGCTGCGGAGCAGCAAAGCGCGTCCGGATAGGCTCGGACAAACGCTCCTCGATTTGAAGCACGAGCTCAAATACTGCACCCAGTGCCAGATGATCACGCTCCAGGACGAGTGCGCCATCTGCCTCGATCCGTCGCGCGATCATGCGACGATTCTCGTGGTGGAAGATCCGCTCGAAGTGGTGGCATTCGAGAAGACCAGTTACCGCGGCGTGTACCACGTCCTCCACGGCGTCCTCTCCCCCATCGATGGCATGGGGCCGGAGCAATTGCGGATGAAGGAATTGGTCGAGCGGGCGAAAACGGGAACGACCAACGAGGTGATCATCGCGACGAACCCGGACGTGGAAGGCGAGGCAACCGCGAGCTACATCCATCTCCAGCTCGAAGGCACTGTCCCCAAGATCACCCGCCTCGCCCACGGCCTCCCCATGGGCGCGGACATCGAGTTTGCGGATCAGGTGACGTTGAGAGAGGCATTGGCAGGCAGACGAAGTTTGTAAATTGCATGCTCATCCGCAGGCGCGTACGCCTGCTCCCCGGTTTCTCAAAAATTTTCATAAATGGGAATCTTCAATGCCTGAATGCCCGCACTCCCGTCAACACCATCACCATTCCCAACGCATCTGCTTTCTTGAAAACTTCCTCGTCACGAATGGACCCGCCCGGTTGGATGATCGCGGCGATGCCGTGTTTCGCCGCTTCCTCGACCGAATCGGGAAACGGGAAGAAGGCATCCGACGCCATCACTGCACCTTTTGATTTTTCACCGGCACGTTTGGCGGCGATCCACGTGGCATCGACGCGACTTGTTTGCCCCGCACCGATGCCGACCGTCACCTGATCCTTCACGAAGACGATCGCGTTGCTCTTCGCGTGATTCACGCACTTCCAGGCGAAGAGGAGATCTTTCAATTGCTCGGGAGTCGGCTTCTTCGACGTCACATATTTCAACTTGCTCTCCGTCGGAATTTTGTTGTCCCGATTTTGCACGAGCATGCCGCTGAGGACAGAGCGATAGAGGACTTCATTCTTCAGTGCGTCGCCGTTGCTCTGCTCGATCACCCGAATATTCGGCTTCTGCTTGAGTATTTCCAGCACTCCTGATGCATACGCGGGAGCCACGATCACTTCGACGAACATCTTCTGATCGATGATCTTCTTTGCGATGATTTCGGTGCACGGACGATTGACTGCAATGATGACACCGAACGCAGAAAGGCGATCGGCATCGTAGGCATGCTGAAACGCTTCGTCGATCTTCTCGTGCGATGCGATGCCCGAAGGATTCGCATGCTTCACGAAGACCGCCGTCGGATCGGCGAATTCCTGAACGGCATTCCACGCGGCATCGGCATCGAGAATGTTGAGATAACTGAGTTCTTTTCCTTGATAGAGTTTTCCCCAAGAAGATTCAGCAGAAGCGTTCACGCCGCCCTCATACAATGAGTAATATTCGCCCCACTGATGCGGATTTTCGCCATACCGAAGTTGCCGTCCACCGGTCAGCAATATTCCTCGATTCATTCCGAAATATTCCGCGATGCGCATGTCGTATGCTGCAGTATGCAAGAAGACTTTCGCAGCGAGTTTGTCGCGGAGTTCTGCCGTCGTCTCACGGTTTGTTTCGAATTCCCTCAGAACAATTTCGTAGTCAATGGGATCGCAGATAACCGTGACGTTCTTCCAATTCTTCGCCGCCGAACGGAGCAGCGTCGGACCGCCGATGTCGATCAACTCGATTTGCGATTTGCGATTTGCGATTTGCGAATTACTTCCATCATTCGCAATTCGCCCTTCGCCCTTCGCAATTCCTCCGAACGGGTACAAATTCACGCACACCAGATCAATCGGCTCAATCCCCAGTTCCTTCGCTTGCCGTTCATCGTCCGCATTCCCTCTGCGGAAGAGGATCCCGCCCATGATCTTCGGATGCATCGTCTTCACGCGGCCGCCGAAGCACTCTGGAAATTTCGTCACGCTCTCGACGTCCGTGACCGCGATCCCCGCCTCTCGCAATATTTTCGCTGTGCCTCCGGTGGAGAGCAGACCGAAACCGAAGCCTGCGAGTCGTTGCGCGAATTCCACGATTCCCGTCTTGTCAGAAACCGAGAGGAGAGCGCGTTTGGACATGGGGAGAATCAGGATGATGGCAGTCTAGACGACTTCGTTGCACTTGCGTATCTTTTCTGCTAGAATACAATGAAATTGTCGCTCTCCTATGCCACAAGCCTCCACCTCTGCCTCAACCTCCACCAAGAAGCGCGTGCTCATTGTGGAAGACGAGCGGCCGCTCGCCCACGCGCTCGAGTTGAAAGTGGGGCACGAGGGGTACGAGACGCACGTCTGCCTCACGGGGGCGGATGGTCTCAAGGAAGCCCTCACCGGCTCCTACGATTGCATCCTCCTCGACCTGATCATGCCGGAGATGGACGGCTTTTCGCTCCTGCAGGAGATCGTGGCGAAGAAGGTCAAAACGCCGGTGATCGTGCTCAGCAACCTCGGCCAGGAAGAAGACAAGGCCAAGGCGAAATCCTTCGGCGTCGTCGATTACTTCGTGAAAGCCAATACGCCGATCGCGGACATCGTGAAGCGCGTGCGCGGCTTGCTGGCGTGACGCTTGAACGCACAGAAATCAGAATTCAGAACGCAGAGTTCAGAAATCAATATCTCTCACCGCCCTGTCTATGCCCGTCAAAGACGCCGACCTCGGGAAGATCCTCCTGGAACAGAGCTATCTGAGCGAAGCGGATTTGCAGATGGCCGAGAAGCAGGCGAAGGACCGCGACGTGCCCTTCAAGTCGGTATTGATCGAGCTCGGGCTCCTCACCCAGGAGCTCCTCGAGGGCGCACTGGCGGAGTACTACAAGTTGCCGTTCGCCGATCTCCTCTCTTCGCCTCCCTCGCCCGATTTCATCGCCATGCTGCCGGAGGAGATCGCCCGGACGTACGGGGCCATCGTGATCGGACGCGACAAGGAGACCGCGAAGATCGCGACGTCGGATCCGAGCAATCCGCTCCTGGAGGAGGCGATCCGCTTGAATCTTGATCAGGAGATGGCGCAGTTCCCCGAGAAGGAAGATCCCGAGAAGAAGAAGATGCTCGCGCGCAAGACCGCTGCACGGCCGATCGCCCAGAGGAGCAAAGAGCCGGAACGCAAGAAGTATGGGGGAAAACTCGCCTTCGTGTACGCGCCCAGGAGCGCCATCGAGGGTCTCTTCGTGCACTACCGAAAGCCGCTCGCGACCCGGTTTCAGGCCATCATCAACGAACAGGGGAAGGTGGCCCCGGAGATCATCACCGAGATCTTCAACGACGCGATCGAGCTGCGGGCTTCCGACATCCACTTCGAGCCGCAGGAGCGCATGGTCATCATCCGGTTCCGCGTCGACGGCGTCATGCACGTGGCGGGGAAGCTCCCCAAGGAATACTACGAGGGCATCGTCAACCGCATCAAGATCGCCGCGAACATGAAGATCGATGAACACTACGCGGCGCAGGACGGCGCCATCCGCTACGAGACGCCGACCGGCTCCACGATCGACTTGCGCGTCTCCATCGTGCCGATCGTCGACGGGGAGAAGATCGTGCTGCGGATCCTCTCCGAGTACGTCCGCACGCTCACCCTGAACGATCTCGGCTTCTCCGAGGAGTACCGTCAGATCCTGGAGAAGGTGGCCCACAAGCCGTTCGGGATGATCCTCACGACCGGGCCCACGGGGTCGGGTAAATCGACGACGCTCTACGCGCTCCTCAAGATCCGCAATTACCCCGACGTGAACATCTGCACGATCGAGGACCCGGTGGAATACAAGATCCCGGGCATCAACCACATTCAGGTGAACACGGAAACGAACTTGACCTTCGCCACGGGATTGCGCGCGCTCGTCCGCCAGGACCCCAACGTCATCCTCGTGGGGGAAATCCGCGACGGCGAAACGGCATCGATCGCGGTGAACGCCGCGCTCACCGGGCACCTGCTCTTCTCGACTCTCCACGCCAACGACGCCGCGACCGCCGTCCCGCGCCTGCTGGAAATGGGCGTCGAGCCCTTTCTCCTCGCATCGACCCTGGAAGTCGTCATCGGGCAGCGGCTCGTGCGGCGCATCTGTCCGCAGTGCCGCTACAGCTACTCCATTCCGCTGAACGAAGCGCAGAAACTCTTCCCGGGTGGCGAGGAATTCTTCCCCACGAAGGAAGCCGTTCGCCTCTACAAAGGGAAAGGGTGTGATGCGTGCGGAGGGACCGGGTACGTCGGACGGGTCGGCATCTACGAGCTCCTCCTCATCACGCCGGAGATCGAGGATCTCATCATCCACCGCGCCACGAGCACCGATCTGAACGCGATGGCCAAGAAGCAAGGACTCAAGTTCCTCTTCGACGACGGATTCGAGAAGGTGAAATCGGGCATGACGACGATCGAGGAACTCATGCGTGTCGCAGCCCCTCCCGGACTCCTCTTCGCCAATGCCCGAAAAAAATCCTAGACCGTCGGCCGCTTCCGTTCCACCGCGCGCCGCGGGGCGGGCGGGCGGGAAACCGAATTTCTTCGGGATGCTCCGTCGGTATCTCGGCCTGTTCCCGCTGCGGGGAACAACCGAACCGTCGCCGACTCCTTCGCTCCGTTCCAACGGGTCGCCCAAGAAGCCGAAGGTCGTCCTCGTCAAGAAACTCCGGCTCGCAATTCCTGAGCGTACGCGCGCGGTGCCGATGGTCTTTCGGCCCAAGAAGATCACTGTGCGCACCGTGAAGAAGATTCTTCTCCCGCCGACATCGCAGAACATCCCCTCTCCCAAGATCGAGGATATTGCCGCCATGGAACAATCGCTGCAGCAGTACATGGAGCGGAAATCCGTTGCTCGGCAGCAACCGCGCGTCCCGCCGGTTCCGGTACGCGAGCCCCCATCCGCTCTCCCCGATGACGAGGCCGTGCTCAGCGGTTGGCGAAAATTCTTGCGTTTCTTGCCGTTTCTCTCCGCGACACTCCTGGAGACGAAGCAGAAGACCCAAACGCTCGAGCAGAAGCTGGCGGAGCACGAGCGGCGAACGCGAGAGATGGCGCTGCGGCTTCATGAGGCGGAGCTTCGCCTGCAGGAGCGCGCGCAGCAGGAAGAGCGCCGTGAAACCCTCCAGCGGTCATCCACCGTTCTCTCATCCCCGAATACCGCAGGGACGGGAAGAGTCTCTTCTCCTTCCAGTATTTCTAGTCCGCACGGCTCGATCAGAGGTCCTTCCACTGCGCCCTCGCGATCGGCTCCTTCGGAAAATGACCAGGAAACGGCCGGTGCGGGTCGTCTGCTCGCGGCGGAGAAGAGGCAGGAGACGCCGACGGAGACCTTGAAAGCCGGCGATCTGGCCGGACTCAAGCGCGCTGCGAAGGACACGTCCACATTCGGTCTCGTGGAGAAGGAGAAAAGGGGAATTCTGGGCTCCCTCTTCTCGGGCATCCGCGAAA
>JACQCJ010000040.1 GCA_016201685.1 Candidatus Peregrinibacteria bacterium
TCATATTCTGTTTCAGGATTCTTGTCACCGTACCCTATGAAAGTCGAAATTGTTGGCGAAAATCAGGAGTACGTTCTTCGTTTGGCTGGCACAAACTCTGGCGTGAAATTTGTCATTGTGCGTGTAACTCGGGAATTAACCGCTAGAATTTTCAATCCCAGTAGCAATCAACATGTGGAAATGGTTGGCAATCAAGAGGAGTTTCTCGGAGCAGGCTTTTTAGAGCAAGGGGGTTCAAAAATTGAATGGGCATCGGTTTCGTGCGATTGGAAGTTCGGACGTCATTCCCCTGATGATCCACAGGAGGCTGATGCATTGATTGATGAATTACGCCGGAGTGTTTGCGCTGCTTTGAACCCCCAGGCGCCCGGAGCTCCATGAAATTGAACGATGCATGACATTGCGTATACAGAGACATGTTTATTTTGTCATGCAGCTTTCTTGTGCACTAGAGTAGGGACATGCACCATCCCAAGACCCACACCGACCCCATCCATCCCGGCTCCATTGTCATTCTCGATTGCGGCGGGCAGTACGCGCATTTGATAGCGAATCGGGTGAGGAGATTGGGGGCGTATTCGGAGATCCGGATCGCGGAGACGCCGGCAGAAGAGTTGCGAGGAGCGGCCGGGATCATCCTCTCGGGTGGGCCGCAGAGCGTGTATGAGAAGGGCAGCCCGCAGGCGGACCCGAAGATTTTCGATTTGGGGATTCCGATTCTGGGACTCTGTTACGGGCACCAGTGGATTGCGCATGCGCTGGGAGGGGAGGTGACTCCGGGAACAGTGAAGGAATACGGGCGCACGGATATCGATGTGTTCAATCGCGAGAGTCCCCTCTTCCAGAACTTGCCGCAATTCCTCACGGTCTGGATGTCGCACGGAGATGAAGTAACAAAGTTGCCCGAGGGTTTCACGCACCTCGCGCGCTCCCAAAGTTCACCGATCGCAGCGATGGGGGATGAAAAGAGAAGGATCTTCGGGCTGCAGTTCCATGTGGAAGTGACGCACACGCCCAAGGGGATGGAGATCCTCCAGAATTTCCTCGGACTCTGCAAAGCCGCGCCGTGGTCGGTGGAGGGATTTTCCGACCGCATTTCGAAGACAATCAAAACGGAAGTCGGCGAGAGGAACGTCTTCATGCTCGTCTCGGGCGGAGTGGATTCCACGGTCGCCTTCACGTTGCTCAACAAAATGCTCGGAACGGATCGCGTGCAGGGGCTCCTCGTCGATACCGGCCTCATGCGCAAGAACGAAGTTCCGCTGATCAAGGCGGCATTGCAGAAACTCGGGATCACGAATCTTCATGTGGAAGACGCCTCGGAAGAATTCTTCAGCGCGCTCGAAGGCATCACGGATCCGGAAGAGAAAAGGCACATCATTGGCAATACGTTCTTGGACGTGCAGAAGAGAGTCTCTGAGGAATTGCGAAGTGCAAAGGGCGAATTGCGAATGGTGGAAAGAATTCGCAAATCGCAAGATGAAGTGCGCATGCTTGGTGAAGAACTGGGACTGCCTCACGCGCTCGTCTGGCGCCATCCATTCCCCGGACCCGGACTCGGCGTGCGAATGCTCTGTGCGGCGTCTCCATCCCTGCTCGATGTCGAAAAGCTCGACTCTCAACAGAAAACTCTGCTTCCCTCACATGCAACTCCACTGCCCGTTCAATCCGTCGGCGTACAGGGGGACGGCAGGACGTACCGACATGCCCTCGCACTTTTTTCGCATCATTCCTGCCGCGTGACGCCGGAGGAGAGAGCGCTCGCGACGAATATTCCCAACAGCGTCCCGCTCTTCAATCGCGTGCTCCTGTGCACCTCGTACAACACGCCACCGACGTTCGAGTTCACGCCTGGCTTTGTCACACGCGAGCGTGCGGATTTGCTGCGTGAAGCCGATGCGATCGTCGATGAGGAAATGCGCCAAGCCGAGCTCGAGAACGAGATTTGGCAATTCCCGGTCGTCTTGCTCCCCTTCGGGGTCATGCGCGGCGGAGAATCCATCGTGCTGCGCCCCATCCGCTCCACCGATGCCATGACCGCGGAAGCCTATCCGCTTCCCGAAGATGTTCTCCAGAGAATGACCGACCGTCTGATGGCGCTGCCAGGCATCGAAGCAGTGTTCCTGGATTTGACGAATAAGCCGCCTGCCACCATAGAGTGGGAGTGAGGAATTGCGAAGGGCGAATGGCGAAGGGCGAATTGGATTGTGATTTGTCACTCGCAATTCGCCCTTCGCAATTCAAACGAGGCACAGACCCATCTTCGTGAAAGCCTGGGAGAAGCTGCATACGTACCGCGTGCAGAAGGACATTCCTTTCCCCGCGTGGCTCTTTCGCATCGCGCGTCACACGATCATCGATGCCTACCGTCGGGAGCGCCACTTCGACGAGATGAATGACGAGCTCATGGATCCCGACGCGATGAATCGCGCCGATCATGCGGTGCGGCAGGACGACACGCTGCGCGTCGTGCGCGAGGCGATGGCCCAGCTTCCGCGGCGCTACCGGGAGATTTTGCTCCTCTGTTACATCGCGGAGCTGCCACACAGCGAAGTGGCGCGGGTGCTCAAGATGTCGGAGGGGGCCGTGCGCATCCTCAAGTTCCGCGCTCTCAAGAAACTCGAATTGCTTCTTCCGCCCGATATACGGGAAAAGGCGTAACAGAAGCCATTCCTTCCCGTTTTTCCCTGTGAACATGCTCCCCGATTCCCCTCCCCCGGCAGAAGATGTGGCCGCCCGTGCCCTTTTCGCCGGGATCCAGACCCGCATCGAACCGCCTCTGGATGCCAAATTGCGGATCCAGAAACGGATTCTCCAGAGCATCAACGATCCTGCCGTCCTCACGGAGGCTCGCAGAATCCTCGAGCCGCGCATGGACATGAAGGGAAGGGTATGGGAGACGATCGCTTCGCGGCTTCGTGATCTCTCGAGTCCGATGGTTCGCCCCGCGGGGATCTTCTGGGAACATCTCCGAGGAACCATCACGCCGGATGAGGGAATGCGAACGAGTATCTGGACGCGTCTCGCCTCTCGACTCCATCCTGCTCAGAAGGTCATTTTCTCGCCGCTGCGCTGGGTGGCAGTGTGCGCCCTCTTCGTCTTGCTCGCGAGGGTCACGGCCTTCCTCGTGCTGCCTCCCACGACGATCGCGGAGTCGCCCATACTCCTCCTCGCCAAAGGAGACGCGTTCCTCTCCGTCGGCGATGGGAAACTGCTCCAACAGGTGACAGTGCAGGAAGTCGAAATCAGGCATGCCGCCGTGATCCAGACCGGGAAGCATTCCTCGGCAACTCTCCTGCTGCGCGACCACGCGGTCGTGCGCCTCGATGCCAACACGACGATGGCTCTCGACGATGTCGCCGATGCGCGCCGGCCAGCCGCTCTCCCCTCTCACACGCTCACGTTGAAGAGCGGAAGAATCTGGGTCCAGAGCTTCCTCCCCTCCGGAGTTCCGGGCGTCACCATCGCAACCGCGCAGGGGAACGTCATCGTCCATGAGGGAAGCGTCTCGATGGCATCGGCATCGGATGGCCATGGCAACGGGATCATCACGGTTCTCGTCGCTGACCGGCGCGCAACAATCATGCACGGAACAAAGAACATTCCTCTGGTTGCCGGTGAACGAACTGCGCTTGCAGGAGCTCCCCTGCTCGTGAAGAAGATGATGGACAAGGAGTATGCCGACGCATGGGTGCGCAGCAACCTCTCTCTGGATGCCGTGCACCAGCAGGAAATCGCTGCGCTCCAGCAGCGCAGACGGGTGGCGTCCGCAGGAATTCTCCCCAATAGTCTCTTCTACCCCGTCAAACGCGCCATGGAGAAAGTCGATCTCGCGCTCACGCTGAGCCCCCAGGCGCGCGTGGAGAAGCAGCTCTTGCATGCCGATACGCGCCTGAGTGAAGCGGCGGCGCTCCTGAATGAGGGAAACACCGATGCGTCCGGTCCTCTCCACGACTACCGTGCGGCGATCCTCGCAGTGGCCGACGGTACGGGATCGAATGTCGGCTTCCACAGCCTGGTGCAAACGCAACTCGCCCAGACTGCGGCCGATGTTGCCGCGCTCCAGACCGGCAACGCGGCCTACCCGCTCAAAGTGGCCGTGCTCGAGACCACTGCCGCGGTCCCCGGGAGTAGCCTCAAGCCCGAGGATGTGCAGGGCATGCTCGTTGTCGATGCGCTCGCCGCCATCAAGCACACGGTGGAAGCGGGCAATCTGGCGAAGGCGAAGGCCGACTTCGAGAACCTGCAGTCACAAGGCGCGCTGACGGATCTGGAGCAGCTCCTCCCCGACGACGCACGGAAAGAGGCTGATTCCACCTTTACCAACCTCGCAATCACCCTCGGGGATGAGAAGAAAACAGCGATCCTCACGGCATTGCCTGCGATCTCGACTTCTCTCAGCGATGCTGACGTTCTCAACGTTCTGCGCAGAATTCGCGCCTACAAGGAGGCACGCGGACAGTACAATCAATTCGTGCTGGAGATCCGAGCGCTCAAGCTGAGTCATCCCGACGATGAAGGGAGAGTGCTCCACTTGCTCCTCCGTTTCCCACCCTCCGAAGATGTTCGACACTTCGCGGAGCTGGAGGTGCGTCGCCTGCACCAGGAATTGCTGCTTAAAGCGAAGGATGGAACGGGAGCAGTACGGACGGCGACGGGGCCGAGTGTGTGAGATTGTTTTGTGGTTTTTGTTTTGTAGGTGACCTCACCCCCAACCCCTCTCCTTTTCTTGGATTCTCCTTTCTCCTGTGCAGGACACGATTCTTGAGAATCAGAGGAAGGAGAGGGGAGTGTTTGTGTTCTGTTTGATGGAAGCCAAAAACACATACAAAACATCCCCCTTCTCCTGCCTTGCGGATGAGAGAAACAGGAAGCAGCTCTGATGAAAAGGATAGTCCAAGATCAGGAGAGGGGATGAGGTCACCTATAAAAACATACAAAACATTCCCTCAGTTGATTTCTTGAATCCCCTCGCTCAAACTACTCATCCATGTCCACCATCCTTCGGCGTTTCGCGCCTGGGGACAAGTCTCCAATCTGAAACCCAATTTCGACCTTCTGCCATCCTTTCTATGTACACGATCACTGACCTAAAGCCCGGCCGCGCGATCACCATTGATGGAGAGCCATACCTGGTGGTGTCGTCCCAGTTCGGCAGAAAGAGCCAGAGCAAGGCGAACATGCAGTGCAAGCTGAAGAACCTGCAGACGGGCGCGGTGGTGGCCAAGAACTTCCAAGGCAGCGAAAAGATTGAGGAGGCCGACGTCGGCTTCCGCAAGGTGCAGTACCTCTACGGGGATGATGACACGGCCACGTTCATGGATCTCCAGAGCTACGATCAATTCCCGCTCCCCAAGGACGCACTCGAGGAACAGATGGGATACCTTGTGGAAGGACAGGAAGTGGACGCGCTCATGTACGGCGAAAAGCCCATCGGCATCAAGCTTCCCTCGACGGTGGTTCTGACCGTGGTGGAGACGATCCCCGGCGTGAAGGGCGACACAGCAACAGGAGGGAGTAAACCCGCGAAGATGGACACCGGCCTCAGCGTGAACGTCCCGCTCTTCATCAACGAAGGAGACAAAGTGAAAGTGAACACGGAGACGGGGGTGTATATGGAGAGGGCTTGAGAGAGAATTTGACATATTTCTATTTTCTATATATAGTTAACTTAACTATGGATCAAATGTTCATCGATGCTACGGACCTCGTCAAAGACGGACCGTATGAAGGCTTGCCGAAAAGAATAGCCTCGATCGCAGATGTAGCGATGCGCTTTTTAGAACAGAATTTTGAAAGGGAAATGGTGGATTCTGGAGCATTCATTTCTTTTGTAAGTGGACTTTTTCGCCAATGTGTCATAGAAGCAATCGAGAGAGGGGATCTTGTGACAAAAAGCCAAATCGAGAAAATCAATGTCATTGCGCCGGAAAGACTAGTGATCTGCAGAACTCTCAATCCTGATTTCATCTATGATGACGTGAAATCAAGGTTGGACCATATCATTCCAAAATTAGCTTCTTTTTCTCTGAAGATAGAGAAAATAAAGGGTATTCCTACAAAGATTGATTTAATTGCAGGGGGAAGAATGCGTCCGCGACACATCGCACAGGATGAAAAAGGTGAATGGGAACAGCGAGATTTTAACTGGCGTCTCAAATAGATCTTTTTAAGATTTCAGAGATCTTCCCCGGATTCGCCTGCCCCCTGGTCTGTTTCATCACCCATCCCACGACCGCGCCGAGCGCCGCCTCCTTGCCGTTCTTGAATGACGCGATGGCGTCCGGATTCGCGGCGATGGCCTTTTTGACCCAGTCTTCCAGAACGCTGTCATCGGAAATTTGCTGCATGCCTTTCTCTTTGATGATCGCATAGGGTGACTTGCCCGTGATGACCATTTCTTCAAGCACTTCTTTTCCTGCGTTGCTGGAGATGGTGCCGTCTTCGATGTTCGCGATGAGATCGAGCATCGCGTGGACGTCCGGACCTTCGTTGACGGGTTTCCCGTGCGCGTTCAGGAAGCCGAGGAGTTGAGTGAGAACGAGGCTCGAGGCCTTCTTGGCGTCGTTCGTCTTCGCACAAACGGCATCGAAGAGTTCGCGGAGCCGCGGTTGATCGATGAGGAGCAGGGCTTCGGCTGGCGAAAGACCGAGCGAGCGGTATTTCTCCTTGATCGCACGCGGGAGCTCGGGAAGGTGTGCGGAAACGCCGGCAAGCAGAGACGCATCGAGAACGAGCGGCGGAATGTCGGGCTCCGGGAAGTAGCGGTAGTCGTCGGCAGTCTCCTTCCTGCGAAGTAACCGCGTCTTCCCTTCGTCGTCCATCCATCCCACGGTGATGCTGCCTTTGAGGGGTCCGCCGTCTTCTTCCCATAGACTTCGAAGCCGTGCTTCCTCGTACTGAAGCGCGAGCTCGAGCGACTTGAATGAATTGAGGTTTTTGATCTCGCTGCGCGGATTCAATTTCTCCGTTCCCTTCTCCCGCAGAGAAATCGACGCATCGAAGCGCATCATGCCCTTGAACATGTCCGCTGCGCTTGCGCCCACGGCGATGAGGAGCCGGCGCAATTCCTCCGCGAAGGCGACTGCTTCTTCGCCGCTTCGCAAATCGGGCTCGGTGACGATCTCCATGAGCGGCGTCCCTGCACGATTGTAGTCGCAGAGAGTCGAAGAACCTCGGTGGGAGAGCTTCCCGGCGTCATTTTCGATGTGGAGGCGCGTGATGCCGCAACGTTTCGGAAGCCCTTCGGTGAGGTCGTATTCCAGCATGCCATCCGAAGCCAACGGGAAATCGTACTGTGAGATTTGGAAGCCGGATGGGAGATCGGGGTAGAAGTAGTGCTTGCGATCGAAGTGGTTTTCTCGGTTGACCGTGCACTGCAGCGCGAGCGAGGCGCGGATCGCTTTGAGCACCGCTTCTTTGTTCGGGACGGGCAACGTACCGGGATGTCCCATGCAAATCTCGCACACGGTCGTATTGGGCGGCTTGCCGAACGCATCGTTGTCGCACCCGCAGAACATCTTCGTCTTCGTGTTCATCTGGGCATGCACTTCCAGGCCGATAATGGCTTCCAATTGAGGCATCCGAAGTGAGGATAATCGCCCCCAAGCTCATCCGGCAAATGAAAATCGTGAAGCATTGATGTTTGTGCGGATGCCCGTAGAGTGTAGAGATCATGGATGGTCTCCCCGCAACAGCATCGGCGGAGCGAACCGACGAGGAGTTGATGGAAGAGGTGCAATATCATCCTGAACTAAAGCTTGCCGTATGCCTGGAACCCGCAATCATGCAAGAGACGCACGCTCGTCTTCTTGCTCTGGTCGGCGGGGAAGATGGTTTAAGAGATTTGCTCGAAGGCGAGCGGAGCTTCCTCCTCCGTCACATGCATGATCCCCATGACGCGGATGATGTCCTCCAGGAAGTTTCGCTCAAGCTTCTAAGAAAATCCGATCAGCTGCATGAGCCGGAAAACCTGCATGGATGGCTTCGCAAAATTACGTATCGCACCATGATCGAGCACACAAGGCATAGGGGATTTTCTCATGGAAAATCGCTGAAGATCATGCTCTTCACGGAGAATTTCGATCCGGCGGCGCCCGTTGGTGAAGCACAGAATGAACATGTGGATGCCACCAGTGCCATTGCTGTCCTCCAGACAGCAATGAAAGCTGCTGATTTTCAAGTGTTGGATCTCTTGTACCTTCAGGAAAAATCCATTGAGGAAATTTCGCAAGAACTCGACATTCCGGAAGGAACGGTGAAACGCCGCCTGCATGTCGCTCGTCAACGCGCTTTCGACATTCTTTCCCATAAGCCATCTCGCAGGAGCGCGTAACTTTTCATTTCTCCTCCTCCCGATCAGTGATGAGGATGCCATCCGGTGGTCAGCGACGAGCTGGGCAAGACGTAGATACGTAGTCTCCCCAGGTATTCCTTTCAGATCTGAATTTGGGTTGTTCAATAATTGACTAAAGACAAAAAGATGGAATAATTTCTCCATGCAGGAATTGGGATCGAACGATCCTCATTTTGAGCCCGATGTGGTGCAACAATGTCCTCCGTGGGGAGAGGATGGTCGCACCGTACTCGCATATTTCAAGCAGAGCCGAAACTCCGAAGCGTTCTCTCTCCTCTACCGGCACTATGCGCCTCTCCTGATTCCCATTCTTACCTCTCGCGACATCTCTCCCGAAGCCGCGGAAGACGCGGTGCAAGAAACATTCGCTCATGTGTTTGCGGATCCTTCTTCGTATCAAGAAGGAGTGCCAGTGTTCCCCTGGCTGATCATTATCGCTAGGAACAAAGCGCTGGACACAATACGCTCGTACAAAAGATTCGAAAAAAGGAACCGGAGAGCCGCACACAAACGAAATGAAAAACAAGGCCTGGACCCTGCGAATGATCTCATGCGAAGAGAGGAGATGATCCTCGTTCGAGGGGCTCTCGAACGAGCTCTCTGGAATCCAAAAAAAGGCGGCTATGATGACGAGCTAATGCAAATGTTCATTCTGCGAATTTCAGGTGAAACATTCGAGACGATTGCCCGCGTGTACGATCACCCCATGACTACTGTGGCTTCGCGCATCTATGCGCTTCTGAGAAGGGCTCGTCGTGCTATGAGACCTTCTCCGCCCGATCGGTGATGAGGATGCCATCCAAGTGATCCACCTCGTGCTGAATGACGCGGGCGTCGAAGTCTTTCACGCGGCGCTCTTGTTTTTTGCCGGATTCATCCATGTACGTAAGGACGATTTCCGTGGAACGTCGCACGGGAACCCAGGTGTTAGGGAGGCTTAGGCATCCCTCCTCTTCGACGGTCGTCTCCAGACTGCTCCTAGCAATCTGCGCATTGATGAGGGCGGTCAGCTTCCCATTGATCGGCGCAAGACACAGGCGGACCGTCTCGCCCACTTGTGGAGAGGCAAGGCCCACGCCATTGGCTACCTTCATCGTTTCTTCCATGTCCTTGATGAGTTTGCTGATCTTCTTCGTCACCTTGGCGATCGGTTTGGTCTTGATGCGAAGAGCGGGATGATCGGCGCCAATGAGGATGGGGAGGATGGCGATGGGAGGATTGTAATGGATTTGAAGACGCTGGAGGAGATGCAGAGCAAAAGCCAAGAACCAAGACTCCAATGAACAAACAAGGATCAATTCATAAATCATCAAGTGGCCTGAATTTTGACCATTGTTTCCTTATAAATTGTTTGGCTTCTGGCTCTTGGCTTCTGGCTTTTCACGTTTGATTCTCGAAAGTAAACCAAAATATGTGGAGAAGCTCTTCTCGGATGTTATAGTCGCCCCATGACCGGACTTCCGCCATTGACGGTCTTCGACGTGGAAACGACGGGACTCGATCCAAAGCGAGGCCACCGCATCGTCGAGATCGCGGCCATGCGGTTCGAGGGGGGGAGACCGCTCGCGGAGCAGACATTTTCGACGTTCGTGAACCCGGAGCGCGCGATCCCCTTCGAGGCCAAGCAAGTGAACAAGATCAAGGATGCGGAAGTGGAGTGTGCGCCAACAATCGATGCCGTGCTTCCGCAATTTTTGACCTTCGCCGAGGGGAGCCTCCTCATCGCCCACAACGCGAGCTTCGATTACGGCTTCCTGGAAGTGGAGAAGCAGTACTGCTGGGGCTACGTGGACCTCCCCGAGTGCTTCTGCACGCTGCGCTTGGCCCAGTATCTCTACCCCGGCGACTTCCGCCACAACCTGGATGCACTCACGCAAAAGTTCAAGTTCGCGATGCCCACCGATCGCCACCGCGCGCTTGCGGACGTGATCCTCACCGCTCAGGCGCTCGAGCGCATGATCACCGACGGCCAGATCCGCTCCCTCGATGAATTGCGGAGGAGAGGGAGTATTCGGCAGATGGCGAGAGGATGAACATGTGCAACCGATGATGACATTGGATTGTTGCAATTCATATTATCAAGCACTCATCGTATCCCTCTGAACGCTCACGCGCAGGTTCATTCCCGGAATGAGGTCGACTCCCACATTCACATGACCTGTTCTCACAAGCTCCTTGAGGATTTTGATCATATCACCGTCATTGTCAAAACTCCTATTGGTCCGTTCGCCATCGCCATGGTCCACGATTTGCAAGGATCCCGATGCCTTGCCATTGGAATCGATGCGATGGCTAAGGATATTCACGTGCGCCGTGAATCGCTCGCGCATGTCTGCAACGGCCACCCTCCCTTCCAAAAAGTACCGGTACGCCACTCCATCCAAAGAGAACGCCCCGTTCGTGAGGAATTGGAGTAAATGCTCCTGTCCGTCAATCATGATGACATGAGCAGGACCTCCAACGAGTTCGACATTCCGCGGCACCTGACTGAAGATTTCCGAACCATCCTGTTCAGCTCCTTGTTCCGTCTGTGTTGATGTGAAGAATTCCCTTCCTCCTTGGCCAGAAGGATTGTTCAGGTTTCCCTGTCTCGATGCGATCATGGACCTCGGATCCTGTGCAAGAATCGCCGGCCAGTCATCGGGCAGGCCCAGATTATTATCGAGAATGAGCTCGCCTTCTTCCCCCATGGTGAATTTGACGCCGGATTTCTTGAGGTTCTGCGTCAGTTGCTCCATGGCGAATTCCACGCCTCGTCCGGAAAAGTCCGTGATGCCGGAGCGCCCGCGCGCCCGCAGGGTGACCGTCGCATCATCCACATACCATACGATGTTCTGCGCGCTCGTGATGGGGCGCGTGCGGACCATGCGGTTGTACCGGTCGGCCATCTCACGGATGCGCTTGCGTTCGTCCTCGATGAGCTTCTGCAGCGCCTCGCGCTCCTGCAGGAGTTTCTCGAGCGCCTTCTGCGCTTCCTCATCCTCCGGATTCTCCTCGAGCTTCTTCTGCGTCTTTTCGACCTGATCCTCGTTGCGTGCGAGCCTGATGCCGAGATTCCCGCCGCGAGATTCCCCGAAGAAACGATCGAAGCCGCGCCTCTTCCCTCCCTTTCCCTCGAAGAACGTGAAGCGGCGCTTGTTGTGGAATGACTGGGGATCGAGCATGAACTTGAGCAGTTTGCTGAGGAACTTGAGGAGGAATTTGAGCGTGAACTTCAGGTCTTTCTCCGTGAATTCCTGGATCTCCGTGCCCTTCTGCGCAGGACTCAAGACGAGATTCTCCTTCTGATCTTTGCTGACGGCGAAATGACGCATGAGATCCTGATTCTGCTGTAGATGCCTGAGCGCGAGATCCGGATCGCCGGAATTTTTGAATTCGGTCACAAGTTTCTGCTTCGCCTCGTCCTGCGTCTTGGAATCTGCGGCCAGCAACGCCGTCACAGCGGCATCGAGCGCCTTCTCCTTCTCCGGCTCGAGCTTCTTCGTCTTCTCCGCGTCTCCTTCTTTTTTCTGCTCGTCTTTCTGCTTCGTCTTCTCCCCTGACTCTTCGCCCATCAATGCCTTCTTCATCTCACTCAATCCTTGCTCCATCTTCTCGATGAATTTCAGCGTGACCGCTTTCACATCAATGTTCCCGCTTCCGATCTCCGGCGATTTCTCCGAACTTTTTCCTTCCGCAAACGAGCAGAGACGCTGCTCTGACCGGGAAGTCTCGAAGAGATCGGCATGGTGGCGTGTGTCCATGGAGTGAGAAGGGATCTGGGTCTTCCCCACCATTGTACCATAATTCTCATTCATGAGCCATCGGGATCTGGTGGGTAGCGTCGCAATTTCGTGATAGGCCTTCGCAATGAAAACATGACGAATGTCTTCTTCATTTTTTGTAGGAAGGCATCGAGTGAGCTACGGCGCCCGCCTGCCGGTCGGGCAGGTACAGGAGGAGGGAATAATCGGTTTTCCGGAATAGTCGTCTTTTTATTGCAACTTGATATGAGGAGTAGAATGCTCCAATAATGGAAGGGAACTCCCCATTGGCCGGGCAACTGCGTCAGATTGCAGCCCTCCTCGATGAGCAGGGCGTGGCGTTCAAACCGGCGGCGTACCGGAGGGCGGCGCAGGTGGTGGAGGATTTGCCGAAGGATGTCTCGCTGATCGCGGACAAGAAGAAATTGATGGAATTGCCGGGGATCGGGGAGGCGATCGCTTCCAAGATCATCGAATTCGTGCAGACGGGGCGCATCCGTCATCTGGATAAACTGCTCGCCGCGCAGGGGGGATTGCCGGCGGCATTGATGGAAGTGGAGGATCTGGGCCCCAAGCGTGTACGGCAATTGCAGACGCTCGGCATCACGACGATTCCTCAGCTCATTGCCGCGGCGCAGAAGGGGAAGCTCAGGACTCTTCCCCGCTTCTCGGATGTCATTGAGCAGAAGATCCTCGCGAATGCCAAGAACGTGTCGGAGCGATCGCGGCGCTTTCCTCGCAGAGACATTGAAGCCGATGCCGAGATGCTGCTGCAGACGGTTCGCGGCGTCGAGGGAGTGGAGCGTGCGGAGATCGCGGGATCCTACCGTCGCAACAAAGAAACGATCGGCGACCTCGACATCATCGTCATTACCAAGAATTCCAAGAAAGTATCCGATGCCATTGCATCCCTGAACATCGTCCGCGATGTCGTCGCGCACGGGGAGCGGAAGCTTTCGTTCAATCTGCAGGCGGGTTTGAGAGTCGATGTTCGCTTCGTCAAAAAAGCCCAATGGGGGAGCGCGCTCCTCTACTTCACCGGCGACAAGGAGCACAACATCACGCTTCGCAAGCGCGCCATCGATCGCGGGTGGAAGCTGAGCGAGTACGGTCTCTTCGAAGGAGAGAAGATGATTGCGAGCAAAGAGGAAGAAGACATCTACGCGGCGCTGGGAGTTCCGTATCTGGAGCCGGAGATTCGGAGGGGGTGACGGGAATGGTGGGATACTCGAATATGGGAAAAACGACGAAAAACAAAGCATGTCACCCCGAGCGGAGTCGAGGGGCGACATGCGTCTCTCTGCAAGTATTTTTTTCATTGTATGGAAGCCATTCCTTCGTGTCATGGTTCGACTCCGCTCACCATGACAACTCTTTGCTGTTTATGAAACTGCTTCTACTATTCCCTCTGGTGGGATGGCCGAGTGGTCGAAGGCGCGCGACTCGAAATCGCGTAACCCCCACAAGGGGTTCGAGGGTTCGAATCCCTCTCCCACCGCCATTCTGCTTCGCAAGCTACGCAGAATTGGCTACCGTAGGAGCATGTATCACGTCTACCTCCTCAGAAGCATCAAGAATCCGGTGATGACCTACGTAGGATTTACTACGAAAGATGTCCGTGCGCGCATGGATGAACATAATCGCGGCCTTACGAAAACAACTGCACCACAGGTACCGTGGCAAATCGAAGTAGTTGTAACATTTAATGATCGTCAACGAGCAGAAGAATTTGAAAGATATTTGAAAGCAGGATCGGGCTATGCTTTTGCAAAAAGACACTTCTGGTCCATGAATCTTGGGTCTACGAAGCTTGCGAAGTAGACCGCAAGATGAAGAAATTTCACTTGCTTCGATCCTTCTGATCCCTAGAATCGCTCTGTTTTATCCATTTTACCCCATTTCTATGAGTTACGTCGTCGCCTCAGCGCTCAAGGAACTGCTCAAGAAGCACGGCATGATGACCGCCGGTGATTTCCCGGAGGCCGCATCCGCCTACCTCGAGGGGGCAGTGAAGTTGGCCGCCAAGCGCGCCAAGGACAACGGTCGCGTCACGGTCCGCGGATACGATTTGTGAATCTGCGTATGGGAGCGCTTCGCGAATGCGGGGCGCTTTTTTTGTGCCACCCGCAGATGCTGCTTCCAGATGTGGTGCACGATATTTTGAGTGTGAGCTGGCGTAGCTTCATTTTCTCTGCGCCTCCCGGCCCGTTGCTCTCAATACCGCGGTGCTCGCGCGCAGCGCCTGCATCTCGAAGACTGCCGTCGCGAACAGGATCACGATGATCGCGCAGAAAAGGATCGCCGTCGTTTTGTTGTTCGTGGGCATGCGCAAAGCAGTGTACAGTGAACAACGGTTCAGTGAACAGTGACAGTCTTCTCCCATACAAGATGAGCATAAAGCGTACACCACATTCTCATGCAAATGAGCATGAATAAAGATGGCTGATTATCATGCGAGATGAGCATGGAAAGGAGGCAGAACGCCGCTCATTTCCGTGAGCCGTTTTT
>JACQCJ010000043.1 GCA_016201685.1 Candidatus Peregrinibacteria bacterium
GCGGGGGGCCTCGATTCCGAGGCGAATCTTGCCTCGGTCGATTTCTACAACGGTGAGGATAATATCCTCACCGATGCGGATTTTCTCCCCCCTTTTTCGAGTGAGTACCAACATGTTGCCCTCCTTCAGCAACAGCCTTCTCATACAAGTCCCACGGATCCTCTCCGTGGATTGGGTCCTTGCACGAGTCAGGCATCGAACGCACCGCAATGCACTCGATGCCGGACTCGGAGATGGGAAAGATCAATCCTCGCCATTGTACAAAACAATGTAGTATTATCAAGTAATATTTTGCATATTCCGCTCAGGAGCATCTCCCGCGAATTGCTTGTCGGATTTCTATTCCGATGGAAGGGCTACTCTCCAGCATGCTACTGTACGTTCGATTCTCCTCATACGTTCCCATGCTGACCCACGCCGACATCCAGAAACTCCTGGGAGAAAAAGCGGACTCGCTCTTGAAGCACACGTGCAAGACGATTGCGAAGGAGATGCTCCACCTGCCGAGCATGAAGAATGTGGAAGAGGTGTTTGCGGCTTCGGATCGATCCAAAACGGTGCAGGAGAATTTGAAGGCGCTCTACCATCACGGACGACTGAAAGGGACGGGCTACCTCTCCATCTTGCCGGTCGATCAAGGCATCGAGCATTCGGCGGGAGCCTCGTTCGCCAAGAACCCCCTGTACTTCGATCCGGAGAATTTGGTGAAGCTCGCCGTCGAGGGTGGATGCAATGCGGTCGCCTCCACCGTGGGGGCGCTCGGGATTGTGTCGAAGAAGTACGCGGCGAACATTCCCTTCATCGTGAAGCTGAATCACAACGAACTTCTCACCTACCCGAACAAGTTCGATCAGATCATGTTCGCGACGGTGGAGCAGGCGAAGAATATGGGCGCGCTCGGGGTCGGCGCGACGATCTACTTCGGATCCCCCGAGAGCGGGCGGCAGATCGTGGAGGTGGGACAGGCCTTCGCGGAAGCCCATCGCCTGGGGATGTTCACGGTCCTCTGGTGCTACCTGAGAAATTCGGCCTTCAAGAAGGAGAAGGATTATCATCTGAGCGCAGACCTGACCGGCCAGGCGAACCACCTGGGCGTGACGCTTGAGGCGGACATTATCAAGCAGAAGCTGCCGGAGAATAACGGCGGTTTTACGGCTCTCAACAGCGGAGAAAGCTCCTACGGAAAACTCGACAAGCGTATGTACACGGAGCTCTCAAGTGAGCATCCGATCGATCTGTGCCGGTACCAAGTGGCCAACTGCTACATGGGCAGAATCGGTCTCATCAATTCGGGCGGAGCTTCGGGTGACAATGATCTGCAACAGGCCGTGATGACGGCGGTGATCAACAAGCGGGCGGGAGGAGCGGGACTGATCTCGGGGAGAAAAGCATTCCAGAAACCGATGGAACAGGGCATAGAGATTTTAAACGCTATTCAGGATGTGTATCTGTGCCGGGAAATTGGAGTCGCCTGAGAAGAATTGCGAATTGCGAATGTTATTTTTTATCGCATGCGAGATTCGGTCGTCTTCGCAATCGCAGTGAAAATTCTGGCAAGTTGTTCGCACTCATTCATGAGTTCAGCGCATCGTTTTTGTTGGTCTGGTGCAATGTTGTCATGAAGAAGATCGAGCCAAAAGAGAGATCCCTTCGCTTCTTTCCGAGAAATGCGTATGCGATGGAGAAAGTCCTTCTTACTCTCGGCATCCACTGCCTCGATATAATTTGCGCCGATAGAACCCGAGGAGCGTAGAAGCTGGGCACAATCATCATACGTAATTCTCGTCGGCGAGAGCTGCTGCACAAATGCCCGGATCGCCTTTGCGAATAGGCGAGTACGTTGGTCGAGCCGTTGCGGCGAGCGTTCATCCATGCATCGACGATAGGTTGGCCTTTCCACGCAGGAAACGGCTTTTTCTTCGATTGTGATGCTGTATTCAATATTTTCTCTGCACAAAAAGGAAAAACTCGTTCTGCCCCCATGCAGAATCTCTTCGCAATTCGCCCTTCGCAACTCGCAATTCCTACACCCGCAGGTGCTCTCTATTCACAATCAACTGTTGCCCGATCCCAAACAAGGTCGAGACTCCCCAGTAGAGCGAAACGGCGGCCGGGAAGCGCAGCGCGAAGAAGCCGATCATGAGCGGGAGGCCGTAGAGCATCACGTTCTGCTGCGCGGCCATGGGAGAGGCGGGCTTCTTCTCCTTCTCGGCGCCCACATCGATGATCTTCTGGGTTTGCGCCTTCTTGCGCTTCACGATGGCGAAGGAGAGCTTCATCTGGAGAAACTGTAAGACGACGAGGAGGATCGGCATGATGAAGATATTGGGCTTGAGGAGATCGAGGCCGAGGAAGTTCGTCCCAAAGTGCCAGGTGAGGTGTTGGTAGAACGGATAGATGAGGTGTCGGGAGAGTTCGAGCTGGGCGTTATCGCGCACGGTGTAGAAGAGGCCGATGAGAATCGGGAATTGAAGAAGCGTGGGGAGGCAGGCCGAGAGCGGATTGATGTGGTGCTCCTTCCAGAGCTTCATCGTCTCTTCCTGGATCTTCTTGGCGTCGCTGCCGTACTTCGCTTTGAGCGCATCGAGCTTGGGCTGCAGCATCTGCATTTTCTTCTGTCCCTCGAGCGCCTTCTGGGTCGGCCAGAAGAGCAGGAATTTGACGACGAGCGTGAGGACGATGATGGCGACGCCCAAATTGTGATCCGGGAGAAGCGAGGCGACGAAGATGAGAAAATTGAGAAACGGCGCGCTGATGAACGTGCGGAAGAGCTTGGTGAAGGCTCCCGGTTCGACGATCGCAAAGCGCGCGGTGAGGGTGGAGACTTGCTGGGCGGGGGCGCCGGTTCCCGACCGCGGCTGAGAACCCGGTGGAAGCCTCAGACGAATCTCGTAGGTTCCCTCTCTCCCGAAGATCGAGTACTTCCACGCAGCGAGACTGATTTGGATAGTCTGCCCGGTGCCGACCGAGGTCACAGGCTCACACGGAACAGCCGTATCGATGGAATTGACGAGTGTGAGCTTCTCATTCGGCTGATCCGGATTCTCCACGTAGTTCACATCAACCGGCGGATGGGGGCAACGATCCTGAAGAGTGAGATTCTTCGGGGTGTTGTTGATCAGATTCAGCATGGGATGATGGCCGATCGTAAAAGAGGAAGCTGCAGGCTGGAGCTTCACGCCCATCGCCGCCGGCTGACCGGAGAATTGGGCGGGAAAGAACTGCCGCAGGAGAACCTGCGCGCCCAAGTACACTGCGGCGAAGAGGAGGACGAATTGGAAGAGATTACTGCTCTTTCTTGCGGGTGCCATGGATGCTCGTGAGGAAGAAGCGGACCTCTTTCTGAAGGTCGAGGAATGGGAAACTCAGACTAGACGAACGCGGCGCGACCAACAACTGCAGCGAAGGCATTCTTGCCTGCGTAAAGATGTGTTCTTCGGAATATTGGCGGAGAACCGTGCGAAACGCCTCGCGACAGCGGCGGCGCATGCGGTTCCTCCGCACCGCGGACTTGTCGAGCCTGGTAGAAGCGATCGTGCCGAAGTAGACGCCACACTTCGAGGGATCCACCGACGGATGACGCGGTGCCGTCGGGAGCCAGTGAATGATCATGGTTCTGCCTCTCCAGAGCATTCCATCGCGCAGGAGACGCTCGCAGATTTTACGGCCGCGGAGACGAGAAAGTTGCATAAAATATTGATGGAACAGTGCGCAGCAATACGATGACGCGCTCATGGCAGTGTACTCCGGTGAAATCTACGAGCAGCACCTCCGAACAGAACATTTCGCCGATTGTAGGACCCATCGAATCGTTGCACTCGACAACGTCGTCTTACGCGATGAGATCCACGAATCCTCCGCTGCCTGGTGTGCCAGTGAAACGGTTACGCATTCGCGGCCCCTTCAAAATGCCTTGTTGACGATGACGGACGACGCTTCGGTGATTTCGGATGTTGCTGGCAACGATTTGACGTTCATTCTTGCAATAGCTCAGATGCGGATCGAGAGTATTCAGCGCATTCGTCAGAGCTTCCAATGCGTCGGTGATGTTTTCCATCGCCTGCTTTGAAACAGGCTGTTCCATGAGTCCATCGCCCACCATGCCGCGCACGACCCCCATGATTGCTTCCAGGTTCTGTGCGATTGTAGACAACGATCCGACAATCTCCTGCGTTTGTTCCGCGGTGGGATGACCATCTGTCTCATAGAGCACGTCGATCGCTTTGCGGAGCAATGTTTGAGCATCGTGCACTTCTTGTTCCGTGAGTTCACGATCATCCGGATCGCGAATGGTCAGATGTTGGAAATTCGCAACGAGATTCTCGAGCAATTCCGGTGCTGCTGAAAGACACTGCAGTGCCTGCTCCACCCTCTCATTGGAGCGAGCGCTATCGGACTGGGTCATGGTTGGCATGGGTGACACGGGGAACGATAGTGTTTATTATACAATATTTTGTAATTTATGTAAAACTTCTTTCCACCCGATTTTTTGGCACGCATGGAGGATCTGCTATGGTTTTTGCCATGCCCTCCCTCACCAAAGACCACGTCCGGCACATCGCGAAGCTCGCGCGGCTCAAGCTGAGTGAGGAGGAAGTGGAGAAGTTCACGACGGAGCTCACGTCGATCCTCCGGTACGTCGACATGCTCCAGGAAGTCGATACGTCTTCCGTGCCGCCAACGGCACACGTAACGGGGCTCTCGACGGTCTTGCGTGATGACACGTTGACACAGTCCCCCATCTCTCCCGAAGACCTCCTGGCCTGCAGTCCGCTCCCCGTCAGCGAGCGGCAGATCGTGACCCCTTCGGCACATGAGTAATCTCTCGACCCATGCTTTCCTCCCTCACCATCACCGAAGCGCATGAGCGATTGAAGAAGCACACCGTCAGCGCGGAGGAATTGACGAAGGCCTGCATCGAGCGGATCGAGAAGGTGGACCATCGCTTGAATGCCGTCATCCATCGGAATTTCGAGAGAGCCCTGGAGCAAGCCAAAGAAGTGGATCGGAAGGGAGAGTTCGACCATCCATTGACAGGAATCCCTTATCTTGCAAAAGACGTTTACTGCGAGGCGGGCGTTCCCACCACCGCCTGCTCGAATGTCCTCAGGGAAAAGACCTACATTCCTCCGTTCGATTCCACGACCACGCGGCGACTGAAGGCCGTGGGAGCGATCAGCCTCGGGAAGACGAACACCGATGAATTCACCATGGGTGCGAGCACAGAAACCTCGTGCTACGGCCCCACGCGCAATCCCTGGGACAGTTCGCGCGTCGCGGGCGGGTCATCGGGAGGATCGGCGGCAGGTGTGGCTGCGGATCTGTGTTTCTTCGCACTGGGAACGGATACCGGAGGCTCGATCCGGCAGCCGGTAGGGTTCTGCAGTTGCGTTGGTTTGCGTCCCACGTACGGCCGCACGAGCCGCTTTGGCGTGATGAGCATGGCAAGCTCGCTCGATACGATCGGACCGCTTGCGAAAACAATCGAGGATATCGCCATCGTCCTCCAAGCAATCGCAGGGAAGGACGATCGGGACGCAACGACCGTCGATGTACCGGTGCCCTACTATCGCAAAGCTCTGACGGGAGACATCGACGGACTCCGCGTCGGATTGCCGAAGGAGTACTTCATCGAGGGGATGGCTCCGGACGTCGAGCGGTCCGTCCGCGACGCGGCGAAGCAATTCGAAGAACTCGGAGCGACAATCGTGGACATTTCCCTGCCCCACACGAAGTACGCGACCGCGACCTACTACATTATCTGCCCAAGCGAAGTGAGCTCGAACATGGCGCGGTACGACGGCATCCGGTACGGACGTACCATCGGGAAGCCCCAGAATCTCCTCGACTACTACGAGCGTGTGCGCAGTGAAGGCTTCGGAGTCGAAGTGAAGCGGCGGATCATGATTGGCACGTACGCCCTCTCCGCGGGCTACTTCGACGCGTACTATCGCCAAGCGCAGAAGGTGCGGACACTCATTCGCCGCGATTTCGAAGCAGCCTTCGAGGAAGTGGATGTCATCCTGTCTCCCGTCTCGCCGACCCCAGCCTTCGTCGTGGGTGCTCACACCGACGATCCCATCGCCATGTACTTGGAGGACATCTTCCTGAGCAGCCAGGTGCTGGCCGGCATTCCGGCGCTCTCGGTGCCATGTGGATTCTCGAAAGAGAATTTACCGATTGGACTGCAAATCATGGGAAAACAATGGGATGAAGCAACGATCCTCCGTGCGGCGCATGCGTATGAGCAGGCGACGCAGTGGCATAGGAAGAAGCCGATGCTCTGAGATTTCTTGACTGCATGATCGCAAGGAGAAATGATTCCTTCCTTTCCTCTTCTTCATGCGCTCACAGACTCTTCGGGGTGAAGTGGCAATTGTGACGGGCGGCAACACGAATATCGGACTGGCCACTGCTCAGCAATTGGCTGACGATGGGGCTGACGTAGCGATCGGCTATCTGGATCCCGTCGGCTCACGCAATGCCGTCAATCGCGTGCGGCAAACAGGTCGACGAGCGATCGCCATCCAAACCGACATACGCGAATCGGATCAGGCGGAAAAGCTGATACAACAAACAGTACGAAGGCTTGGGGACGTGACAATTCTCGTATGCAATGCAGCGGCACAGGTGTTTTGTGAATCTCTCATCGAGACGACAGACCAAGAGATTGATGAAGTCATCGATACGAATCTCAAGGGTACTCTCTTCTGCATACGCGCTTTCCTCGCAACATGCCGCGGCGGACCCGTCAGATCCCGCAGCATTATCGTCATCTCCAGCATCAACGCTGTGCTCACGCAGCCGGGCCTGGGCGTCTATGGCATGACAAAAGCAGGATCAGTAAGAACTTTGGTGGAGAAGACGGTATGAGGGAGAATGTCTTCCATGCCAAACTCTGATCAACTTTCCATTCTCGCGTTGTTTCTCCCCGAGAACACCTTGCGATTCTTCGATGTGGTTTCGGGGATGAGAA
>JACQCJ010000044.1 GCA_016201685.1 Candidatus Peregrinibacteria bacterium
CACCGTTCTCTCACCACTGGATTCGACAGGAAACGGTGAGAGGCATCAGTCATGTCTTCACTACTCTCCTCGTCCTTCATTGCCAGTAGGAAATCCCAGTCAATAGAATCTTTTCTCATCCTGAGGCCACGATCATAGAAGGGGGGTAGGGGGTGAGGTAAAACAAAAACAGAACAAACACACAAATCATGACCTTTTCGATTTTCTACACCTCAATCCTCGCAAACAACGCCGCGCCGATCGCAAGCAAAATTCCCATGAGAACGATAAGGATGGTCATGTCCGTCAGCATTGCCCAGTGATTCAAACCCAGGAGGGCACCGCGAAGCGCATCGACGCCGTAGGTGAGGGGATCCAACCGCACGATGATTCCGAGAGCGCCCGGCAGATCCGTGAGCGGGAAGAGCGCGCCGGAGAGGAAGAACAGCGGCATCACGAGGAAGTTCATGATGAGTTGGAAACCTTGGAAGTCCTCCAGGAGCGAGCCGATGCCGGTGCCGAGCGCCGTGAAGATGAGCGCGATGAGGAACATGACGACGAACGCCACGGGGAGCATCGCGAGATGCGTGACGCGGAAGCCCGTAAAGAACGTGATGCCGAACACGACCAAGCCCTGGATCAGCGCGACCGTCGCGCCGCCGAGCGTGCGCCCGATCATGATGGAGAGCCGCGACACCGGCGCCACCAACGTTTCCTTGAGGAATCCGAACTGGCGATCCCAAATCACTTCGATGCCCGAGAACACCGCCGTGAAGAGAATGGCCATCGCGATCACACCGGGGGCGATGATGTCCAAATAATTCCCGCCTCCGGCCTTCGCGTAGATCGGCCCGAAGCCGAAGCCCAGCGCGAAGAGGAAGAGGATCGGCTGCCCGAAGGAGCCGATCAGCCGCGCGCGCGAGCGGAAGTATCGCTTCAACTGTCGCTGCCAGAGAATGGAAATGGTGTTCAGAGTACGCATATCGAGAGAATGGAAAGCGCCCTTCCATTGGCGCGAGATTGGATCATCGCCCTCTTCCTCGAAACATCTGCCGTGCCATGCGCATGTTGTCGATGGCGCCTGCTTCTTCCTCGCGGATGGCATAGCCGGTGAGTGCAAGGAAGGCTTCCTCCAGCGTCTGTGTCTTCGCGTTCTTCTTGAGATCCTCCGCGCTTCCCTCGGCGACAATTTTCCCGTGGTCGATCACCGCGATGCGGTCGGCTACTTTATCCGCTTCTTCCATATAATGCGTCGTGAGGAAGACGGTCACGTTCTCCTTCTCGTTGAGTTCACCGACGTACTCCCACAGATGATTGCGCGTCTGCGGATCGAGCCCCACCGTGGGTTCATCGAGAAAGAGGATCGTCGGATGGTGGAGAAGGCTCCGCCCGATCTCAAGACGCCGCTTCATGCCGCCCGAGAAGTGCTTCACCAAATCATCCTTGCGATCCCACAGGTCGACGATCTTCAGCAGTTGCTCGGTTCGTTCATGGCGCAATTTCCGCGGCACGTTGTAGAGGACGCCGTGCAATTCCATGTTCTCGTTCGCCGTGAGCTCGCCATCGAGGCTCGGATCCTGGAACACGATGCCGAAGGATCGTCGCGCTCCATCCTGATCATGGACGGGATCGTGCCCGTCGAGCGTCATCGATCCGGAGGTGGGGTGCAGGAGGGTCGTGAGCATCTTGATCGTCGTCGTCTTCCCGGCCCCGTTGGGCCCAAGGAACGCGAACATCTCGCCGCGCTTCACCGAGAAGGTGATGCCATCCACGGCGGACAAATTGCCGAACGTTTTGCGGAGATCTTTGACGGTGATGATGTCTTCTCCGTGCGCGTGTTCCTGCATCATGTTCAGTTGGAGTGTAGCAGAAAGAGCAGATTCGATGTCCAGAAAGAATTCGAAATTCTGGAGCCAAAACCTGCTTGAATTTTCCAGAGAAAAGCTCTATACTGTCTTGATGGATCCATCACAAACAGCAACACCGCAACCGCCGAACATTCCCGCATCGGGCAAGGAACTCTATAACGAGTTGATGGGCAAGATCGAGCCGGAACTTGTGACGGATCAGATTCCACTTCTTGCGGAGAAGTACAAGAACGAAACTCACGATCAAGCGGCCGCCAGAGCGGAACGCTACAACAAAGCGTATGCCGCGTACGAGGCTGCCTATGCCGCGTACATGCAGCAACTCTCGAGCGAAGTCTCATCGTATCGCCGCAACGCCTTCGGTTCCGTTGAGGAGAAAGATCGCCAGAAGGAAACAGCGGTTCTCGATGATCTTGAATCTCTTCTCACTTCTCCAACACCATGAAAACATTCTTCAGATCATCGTTTTTCTCGACGGCACAGGAATCGCGTCTTTGTCATTTTGCTGGGCCTGAAATGGACTTATCGAAAAATGATGAAGCTGCCAAAGACACGGGCAGAGAAAGAATGAAACAGCCAGTGCAACAAATTGAAGTAAACAACGTCAAGGACGCGCCCACCAAGAAAACGCCGCAGGAAATCCAGCAAGCGCAGAAGGGTGTTGATGATGTGCAAGGCTGGGTGGGGAAGACCCAAGAAACGATGACGAGGCTGGAAACGAATGCTGATCAGAATCCGCATGAAAATGAAAATACCCAGCAAAGAGAAAAAGCACCTGATCTTCAAAAGTACTCACCGAGTGAACAACAGGAAGCAGATCGATTCTTGAAAATGGAGACACAGAAGCTTTCGCCTGAACTTCAAAAATCATATGAAGCAATCCTCAGTAAATTGTCACCGGATGAACGAGCCGCGATTACAGAGTATGGACGATCTTTTGAGAATTCTTTCACAGCAAAAACAGGAATGAAAACGAGCGAAGATAATTTTGTTAAGAATGTGCTTTTCGCGGGCATCGACAAAGACTACTCATCAGCAACAAGTGCTGAAGCCTTGCTGAATCAGTGTGCCGATGAATGCAAAAGCAATATGTCTTCTGAAAAAAATGCATTGATGAAACAAGCTTATGAAAGACTCGAAAAAGAAGCAGGCGATTATAGAAATGAACTCCAGAAACGACCGGCGAATGATCCTGAGAGGAAAGCATATGAAGGAGAGTTGAAAGCGTTCCATGGTGATTGCGAACGTACCGAAAAAGAAATTGGCGATTCTTTGAAAGGAGACCGGGAGAATGCCATGCGAGATCTTTCATCAAGCACTCTGCCGCAGTTGATGGAAAAGGTCGGGAAGCAAATTGGACACAAGATTCAGCCGCAAGAAAATAAGGATGCAAATCCGGATAAGAATCGTAACAAGGCCGCATTCACGATAACAGATGTCTCGAAAGAACAGGCAAAACCGATCATGGATCTTGCGAAAAAAATGTTAAATGGAGCTGCGATTGAACTGACTGGTAAAGACATCAAAATAGAACAAGCAGATTCCCTCGAAGCACAGAATTTCCTAAACCGTCTCAAAAATGAAAAACTTCCCAAAATGACGACAAAGTGATTTGCGCTTCATTCGATTTCCAAATGCCGCTACAGTTTCCCCGTATGCGAAGAACCAAAATCGTTTGCACGCTCGGGCCCGCGACCAAGACGAAGGAGCAGATCGCGGATCTTGCCGATGCCGGCATGGACATCGCGCGGCTGAATATGGCGCACGGCACGCTCGAGGAACATCGGGCGACAATCCGGATCCTCAACGAACTCAACGCCGAGAGAGCGAAGAGCACGACCTACAAGCACTGCATCGGCATTCTCGTGGACATTCGCGGGGCGGAAGTCCGCACCGAGGACGTCAAGCAGCCTCTCATCATTCACAAGGGTGAAGAGGTTGTCTTCTCCTTCCTCCCCCGACCGGATGAGAAGCGTCAAGTCATCCAAGTGAATCACAAGGGATTCGTGAACGATGTGAAGGGAGTAGAGCGCATCCTCCTCGATAACGGCGAGCTGACGTTCGATCTCCTCTCCATCGAGACGAATGGGACCGTCGTCGCGCGCGCGCGGGAGGATGGAACAATCGGCTCGCGCCGCCACGTGAATCTCCCGGGCGCCGATCTCGATCTCCCCTCCATCACCGAGCAGGATTGGGAGGACATCGCGTTCGCGGCGCAGGAGCGGGTCGACTTCCTCGGTCTCTCCTTCATTCGCAAGGCGAGCGAAGTGGACGAAGCGCGCACGTTCCTCGCGAACAAGAAGAGCGCAGTGCATTTGATCGCGAAGATCGAGACGCGGCAGGGAGTGGAGAACATCGAGGAGATCATTGCTGCCAGTGACGGCATCATGGTCGCGCGCGGCGATTTGGGAGCCGAGGTCCCCTTCGAGAGCGTTCCCGTGATCCAGGATGACATCGTGATGCACTGCCGCGCTGCCGGCAAACCCGTGATCGTGGCGACCCAGATGCTCGAGAGCATGATCCAGCTCCCCATGCCCACGCGCGCGGAGGTCACCGATATGGCCCATGCCGTCATGACCGGGACCGACAGCACGATGCTCTCGGGGGAAACGGCGAACGGCCGGCATCCGCTCGCCGCCGTGGACGCGATGGACCGCGTGCTCTCTTCGACCGAATCGCACCTCGCGGAATCGAAACGCATGGAGAACCAGAGCATCACGACGGAACGAGATGCCCGCGCCGAAGCGGCCGTGAGCCTTGCCGTCTCCACCTCCGCCAAGGCGATCCTCGTGATCACGAGGACAGGCAGAACTGCGCTCGATATCGCTCGCTTCCGCCCGTCACTCCCCGTCATCGCCTGCACGGATACCCCAAGCGTACAGCATTTCCTGCAGCTGAGCTACGGTCTCGTCCCTCTGCAGCTTCCCCTTGACGACGATCCGGAGCAGACGGTCGATGCTTCAATGGCAAAGGCCAAGTCGCTCGGACTTCTCTCTTCGGGCGACGGCATCATTCTCGTCTCCGATGCGCGCGTCCGCTCGAGGACGGTCAACACGATCCAGGTGCGGAGGATCGATTGAAGATTCAGATGATACGATTGTCGATGTTGTTTGTGAAGAATTCCACGGTCAAATGGCTACATGGTTCAATGGTTCGCAAGCGTCTCGCGCATTGTTGTGTTAGCAATCTTCGTCTTTTGCCTTGCAACCATTTGACCATGTAGCCATGAAATGATTACTGAGCCACTGCCTTCCCCGATCCCGCCTGATCCGTCTTCACGTACTGCGGCTTCTCGATCGGCGTCATCCCGACGATCTCCGGGTCTTGCTTGAGGTGCTCCAGTGCCTGCGCCTGCGCGATTTGCATGTTCAAGACTTCTTGCTTCAGCAACAGCACCGACCGTTCGGTTTCAAGCCCACGCAGTTGGTAACCGTTCGTCGCGTTCGAGTTTTCGTGGAAGAGGATGAGGAGCGCGAGGAGCAGAATCAGCGTTCCGATCACGGTCATGAGGAGGGTGGTGCTCTGGGTCACGAGTCGCCCCAGCGACGCGCGGCGGGGCATGTCATGCGATGACTGGAGGAAGGGAAACATTGAAATGAAGATACAAGATACAAGATACAAGATACAAATGTTGTCGAATTGAACCTTCGAATGTCACTGCTGTCCCGTTAAGCTCCAAAAAGACAGCGCTGTACTGATTCCTTCTTCTTTGCAAGCTGCGACACATTCTGCGGGGTCAGGTGCAGCAAATTGATGAGCGAAATACGCTCCAGCGGGACTTCGCGGATCATGC
>JACQCJ010000042.1 GCA_016201685.1 Candidatus Peregrinibacteria bacterium
CGCTTTCATTTTCTCAATTTTCTCTCCACATCCGTTGTTCTCCATTTTCCTCAAGAAGACGTATGAAAGCTACGGAGGCATGCTTTGGAGAGTTTGCTGATTGTCCAGATTTTGTGGGATTACTTAGTGAAACGAGTATAGCATACAGGATTGCCGTGTCGAAGCCAATGCGCTGTACCTCGCCATGTCTGAGAACCGGATTTTGCTCTTCTTCGAAAGATTCGATTGCGCCCTGAGGCACTCTATGCATTGCGCCGCGAAGGAAACGAGGTGCTTTCCCCTTGTAGAACTATATGCACTGGTTATACACTATGTACGTACGGTTAACCCCGTACGCAATCTCGCCCGGTGGGGCCGCAAGGCCGAGCCGGGATATTTTTATGCCTGGGTGAATCGCTTGATCAGTTCGAGAGAACACAGAAAGATCGCGCGCTTGCGCTCCGGGACTTCCTCGTACTCCTTTCCTCTGCAGCCATGAGGAAATACGAGGATTGCCTGCTTCCTACGCTCGCGGAGCGCGTCGAAGATCGGCGCATAATCGCCGTCGCCGCTGAAGAGTATGAACGATTGGTACGTATCCAAATTCAGGAGAATCTCTCTGGAAATCTCCACGTCAAAATCGCATTTCCTGCGCACGATGGTTCCCCGGATGTTGTTCCAGAGGAACTGGAGAGCGGTGTCGGCATTCGCAATTTCATGGTCAATGCTCTCAATAATGTCGAATACGCCATAGAAATCATCCGTCAGCATTGCCTGCTGCTTTTTCATATACAGGCGCAGCCGTTCATCGAGACTGTAGAGCAGACTGGAAATCGTACTGTTCTTCTCACGCAGGAGGCCGAGATCTTTCTCCAGTTGCCCGATCTTCGAACGGAAGACCGACTCATCGATGCGCACGGGAATGGTTTTGACGGGCTTACTGATGACGCGGTAGCCGATTGTCCGCTGCTCTTCGAGGAACGCCTTGGACAGCGGGTGCACGTCTTCGCCGTGGAAAAACACGATGTCTTTGATGAGCGCATGTCCCTTCAGGAACGCATGGAGCTTCGCGGTATCCACCTGCCATCCGTTCTTCTGCTGCGAGCTGAAAATATTCGCCCAGTCGATGAGCGCAACCGCATCGCCTTTCAGCCGGAAAAACGGTTCCTCCATGGTCATAACTCTATCGGATACTTGGGAATGAACGTGTGTTCGGTCATACGCGCGGAGCGGATATTCTCCATGAGGAAAGATCGCACGCCCTGCTTGTCCACGTCCCACGCCATTAGTCGATCTGTCGTCCCTTCGGGGCGGAATGAGAACGGCTCGATCTCTCGCTGCTCGTATGTAGAGCCGTCCTTCGGCTGATACTCGATAATGAGCGTCTTGTGTGCATGGGCGGCCTGGCGGATGGTGGAGAGGATGGAGAAACTCATGAGAGCGATAACATTGGGAGTTCATTGTGCGTGACCACGAATGATCTTGCAGCGAGCCAAATGTTTATGGCGGTAAGAAGCAACATGAAGGCATTCAAAAATAACATTTGCCGGCTCGCAACTTCCTGCCGATGCAAATGTATTTCGTTGTTTATTTCCTGCAATACGGATTGCAGCCTACCAAGCATATTTTCATAGCTCAGAGACTGCGCAGCTAATCCCACAAGAACAATTTCCATATTTTGAATATTCGGATCGCGCTTGAGATTTTCCCGTAGGACAACAGGAAGAGCCGATAACAAATAGCTGTAGTATCCCTTTTCCATATTCAGAATACTTCCACTCTCTAATTCTGAACGTCGCTCCGGACTAAGGATGAACGTGTCACGGAATCTCTGAGAAAGTTGGTGATATCGATCTTGTAGACTTCGCAGCTTAGACGATATGCAAAAAAGATTGCACCACGTAACGCCAATACCTCGTGCGTCTTGTAGACACTCCTGCAAATCAGCCATGAGTTCAACGCTGTGTTGCACAGCAGTGTGAACTGCATCTTCGATGTTCAGCCTCTTGGGGCTCTGTGTATCATTCATGTTTTTTTTGAGAAATGGCCGTCCCATCCCCCCACACCCTCCCCACCGTCTCCTTCATTCTCCCCTCATACACCTCAATCAACTTCTTCGCCCCTTCCACCAGCGCGCGCTCGGATTCGATCTTCTTCACAATTTGTTTTTGGATGGCGAGAGGCGGAAGTGGGACTTGGATTTTTTTCAGCGCATTACCGTTGAATTGAGGTTGCCCTCCTCCGGTAACAAGGGAATTGGCTTGGCCCCAATAGCCGATTGATCTTGAAAAGACCTCATAATATGTAGGAAGAATTGTATCTATGTGAAGTTGGATTCTGATTAAATACGAAGCAAAAATTGATTTCTCATCACCATTGAACAAAAGAGTTTTACCGAAAGTCGCACCAGTACGAGCAACCAAAATATCGCCTTTATTCAAAAGATATTTTTTTGATTCTTCTGTGAGATCAACATATTTTTTGTCCGTATTTATTAACTCACCACCCTCATCAATGTCCGTTATCCTGATGAACCGGGCTGTTCCAGAATCTTTTGCAGTATCAGTAAATCCATATTCTATTTCAGAAATTCCACCAGAGTTTTTGTGCGGAATTTTCCAAAAAGCTGCTCGCGTAACTGTCCTCGCTTTCTCTTTCAGTAAGCCAAAGAGGTATTCTATTCCGCCATCAGTTTTTTTGATCGTTGCCATATCAATTCAAATCCAAAAACTTCCAATCCTTCAAATCATTTAGATCGTAAGAATATTTTTTACTATCGCTAAACCGCCAGCTATTCTTGTCTTTCAAAACAATGCCGCCAAACAAGTTTTTTTTCTTCTTATTTTCGGTAGCAATGTATTCTGCCAATCCTTCGGCACGTTCCTTTGCGGTTTTGGCATAAATCCCGCCTTTTGTGTCAAAGAGGCCAATGCGCTCGTCGTTGAGTATAACGATAAAATCTAGGTAAAACGGCTTTTCTTGTCCGTTCTCAACATATGGCACGGCAAAATACGAGCCGTCCTGCCTGCCGTTCTTAAACCACCATTTTACCTGCTTTGCTTTTTCCAAATACTCAATAAACGCAACTTCAACATCGCTATCTTCTTCAAAGAGCGAGAGGTTATCTGTACCTTTTGTCTTGGCGTAATATGGCTGAATGATTGACTGCTTGTAATCTTTTTTAACGAAAGTCAGGTTGTAGTTGATGATCTTTGGCACATTCCACGGCTCGTCATTTTGCAACAACTCGTGTTTGCCACGGCCAACGCCTTCTTGATAAAGCTCTTTGGCCCGATTGATAACGTCAATTACGACTTGGCGGTTTTCCTCGGCCAAAACAATGGCTTGGATTTTTGGCCAGTCATCAACGCTCATCTTGAACGACTTATCAAAGAAACGATACAAAGAATCGTTGATGCGCTTTATGGAGCGAAGCTCTGGGGCAAACGGCGCGAGATTTTCCCGCGCGAAGTAGTCAAAAGCGTTTTGCAGTTCAACTTCGTTTTTCGGAATATCCAGTGTGCCTTTCTTCTCAATACTTTTTGTTTCTTTATCTATGTTGGTGATTTTTCCGCTTGCGATGAGCTTGGTATCCACAATGCTATGTTTGAGCGAAATCCGGTCATTGAGTTTCAACTCGTCCGCCGCCTGAAAGAAAACCGGCACAAAATCCGATGACAGGCGGGTTTCTTCGCGGAAACGCTTGGAGTGGTAGGAAGTCAGATCAATGTCTTTGTAGTCCTCACGCCGCTTGCCTTCAAAAACCGTAATGTACTCTTTGGCAATATCTTCAGCGATGCCGATATTGCTCAAACTGGTATAGACATAGCCGAAATTCAAATCAGGGTTTTTGTAATGATCGTGTTCGGGCATACGCATAATGCGCCCGATGGTCTGAATGGAAAACACCATGCTTTTCCATTCACGGAACAAAACCAAAATCGCGGCGCGAGGACAATCCCAGCCCACAGCGATGGCTTGTTTGAAAATCATCACCTCAACTTCGTTTTCGTTTTTCTCAATGTTTTCAAGGTTGATTTTGCTGTCTTTGTCCGAAAGATAAATCGCCAGTCGTCCGTTTTCCGTGGTAATGCCGTATTTTCCCAGCAACTGTACCACCGCATCTTTTTTATCAATCATTCCCTGCCGCGTATCCGGTATTTGTATAAGCATAAGCGGATTAACACTTGACCCCTCCGCCTCGTACAATTTGGCGAGTTCCGCACGTTTCTTCAAAGCGGTTTCAACCACGATTTCATCAGCCGTTTTGTCCGCAAGTTTCTTGTCCAGCTTAAAGTTTTCAAATCCAGGGTTGATAACGATTTCTTTCTTGATCATTCCCTCGTCTTTTACATCTTTGAGTTCCACTTCCACGCCACGGAATACGTCTTTGAGTTGCGGGGTAGCCGAAACCTCAATAGTTATCTTCGGGCAGATATCCTCAATCAGTTCTTCGGATTTTTCCGTTTCGGCATTGCGATGGCTTTCGTCAATGACGAGGATAATGATTCGACCCTCGTCTTTGGTTCGGGCGACAATGTTTGAAAGATTATTGTCACGCTCGTTTTCGCGGACATAAATGTTTCCTTTCTTGTTGATGCTCGCCCAGTTCAGAAACAAAATCTCATTTTCGCTGATTTTTCTCTCGTCTAAATCTTCAAAATAAGAACACTTGAGACCGACGCCAAACTGGTCATAGTATTTTTTCAAGCTATTGCGGCTCTGGTCGTGCAGTTTATTGACGGCAATCCAGATAAACGAAAACTTTTTGCCGTCAATGCGCGAATCAATCAGCCGCTTCAAAAATTCGGCCATCATCAACGTTTTGCCGGAGCCAGTCGGCGCTTTGAAGATGCAGATTTTGTTTCCTTCCACATCCAAAAGATCGTTGACTTCCTGCTTCAACTTTACAATGGCCTTTTCCTGGTAGTTTTTAAATTCAATCCACATGGTTAGTGATAATAAGTTATTTAAAAATTTCTCTGTAAACTTTCAAAATTACTTCGGGAATGGCGCAAAGCGTAACCTTGCTTTTTACATCGGCAAATTGTTTCTCGTGTGGGTCGTCGCCAAGCGAAAAGACATAGGTATTGAAACGCCCTTTGATTTTTTTGATAGCTTTCTTAAAGTCGCCGATGGCTTCCTCGTAAAAAATAATGCCGAGATATTTGTTGCTGTTCTTGAAAATCTTAAAATTGTTTTCATCTTGCACCAGCTCAAAAGCATTCTCTCGGATACAAAGCATTTCCGTTGACTCGCTTACCAGCTTTCGCTTGTTTCTGTCCGTCGGCTCGGCTTCCACAAAATCGCAAACATAGTATTTCAGGTTTCCGCCCAGTCCGGCCATATTTTCGTTTTTGGTTTTTTTGTATCCCTTGATGACTTTTTTCAGCCGAGGATAGCAAACATCGGTGCAAATATTGTTTTCGTTGTTCGTGCAAAGAATAAACTGCCGATTGCCACTGTCTTCTTTGTTTAGTTCTAATACGGCATGGCCGGTTGTGCCCGAACCTGCAAAAAAATCCAAGATTACAGCATCTTTTTTGTTTGTTCCAGCAAGGATACAATCCTTAACTGCGTGGGGTGACTTGGGATACTGGAAAGTTTCTCGTGCACCCATAATAGAATCCAATATCTGCGTGCCGTATTCACTAGCCGAAAATTTTGCGTCGTACCAAATACTTTTGGGCATTTGCCCTTCTAGCCCACCCCTGAACTTAAAATATACTTGATATCCGCCATTAGTTTTTTTGGCCCATAAGTCGCCATTTTTGTACATTTCATCAATAGCATTTTTTGACCGGCGCCAAATTCTTTTTTCGCCTCTTTGATCGATAGGTAATATCTCGACTTTATATTTCTTTTTGGTACTTAAATTTTGAGTTTTTGGATCAAAATAAATGGGATAGTATCTGTCTGACAATTTACCCTTTCGATTTATCGCATTACTATCAACACCTTGTTTCCGTAGATTGACTGGTAAATACCAAGTACCATCTTTGTCTTTTATGTAGTTGTGTGTTTTATCTTCAGGAGCAACAGGTAATTTCTTTATAATTGAAAGAGGTGATTTGCCAAAAAACAAAGCATATTCATGAATGAGCGACACTTTGCGAGCAGTCATCCTGCCTTTGGGATTATTACGAATTACTACAGTTCCTAAATGGCTAAATTCATCAAATACTTCATTCATTAACATCCAGAGTGGGGCAAGTTCATTATCATCAATCGTAACGCATATCACACCTTCTTCTTTCAGCAAATTCTTTGCTAACTTTAGACGCTTGTACATTAATGAGAGCCATTTGCTATGGCGAAATGGGTCAGTATTATCGACATAATTATTGTTGTACGTCCAATCTCTGGCGCCAGTGTTGTAGGGCGGATCAATGTAAATAAAATCTATAGATTCATGGTGAGTAAAATTCAAAACCGCGAGCGAATGATAGTTGTCACCCTCAATCAATAAATTTACCGGCTTGCCTTTATCGCCGTTTACCTCTTTAGTTATGGTTTCCTTCAAAATCGGAAACGGCTTGCCCGCCATTTCGTTCGGAAACATCTCATTCGGCGTGCGTGCGTCAGGATTGATAAGAGTATCAATTTTTTCTTCCGGCAAATCTCTATGCCAAACAAGACCGTATTTTGTTTCTTTGATACGGCGAAGCTCTTTTATCAGCTCCTCTTTTGACCAGCCGTCGTAGTTAATTTTTCTTGCCATAAGATTATTTAATCAAATCATCAACAGAAATACCAAGTGCTTTCACAATCTTCGCCACAACAAATACCGACGGCTTCTTGATTACTCCCGTCTCTATCTTCGTCAATGTTGTATACGGAACATCTGCTTTTCTCGCGAATTCATCCTGCGAAAGCCCCGTCTCCTTGCGGAGTTTCTGTATCTTTTTGCCGAGTTTATTCACTTGCGTTCTATCCATAATTTGATAGTATACTCAGCAAGTATCACTTGCCACCAACAGAACAGGGTACTATGGTCGTCGTCGTTTCTCAATCACAGGGAACGAGAAAACGGGTGCGCAGGACAAAAGAACGTTTCAGCCTTCGCCAAGGCTATGGCCGACAAGCGAGCCGACGCTTGATCAGGTTCTTTGGCAGTTTTTCCGAAATGGCGGCGGAGCCGCGGGAGCCGGCGGCGGCTGCCCCCCAGAAATCAGCCGCCGCCGGCCGTGCAGCCCAAAGGAGTTTATGCTGAGCGGAAACGATACGACAACTTCAATCTGCCAAGGAATATATGGCGCTGTCGTTCTTGTGAGGCCCCGATTGTGTTCATCCATGCGTTCGCGAATGTCCTTCGTTGTGAATCCCACATAGGTCATCTGTGAATTTTTGATACTCCGAAGCAGGTAGACGCTGTACATGTATCGAGCGTAGCCAATTCTGCGAAGCTTGCGAAGCAGAATGGCTGGGGAGGAGGGATTCGAACCCCCGCGTGACGGGTCCAGAGCCCGTTGCCTTACCGCTTGGCTACTCCCCAATGTGACAGAGAGCGTAACAGAATCGAAGTATCTGTGAAGGCCCTGCGTAGCCATTCCTTGCATCATCAATGTTGCATCAGTTCTCACTCTCGAAGAATCAGGGGCGGAGCATGGGCCGCTTGGCTACTCCCCAATGTGACAGAGAGCGTAACAGAATCGAATGATCTGTGATGGCCCACTTGCCGAAGACGATCTCTTCACTCTCCGATCTTGCTACCGAACTTTCGCAGACGGAGCTGTTCCACGGCTTCCAGCAACATCTGGAAACGCAGGGCAAGCGCGGAGAGTGCCGCATTCGGTTCGAAATCCCCGGCGAAGATGTCCTTGGATTCCCCGATGATGCGATCGAGATACTGCTGCCCGTCCCGGAGATTGAAGGCCCGGAGCAGATTGTGATAGCGATCGAGGGCTTTGAGAACTTTTGCTTCGCCAGTGAGAGCGCGCACTCTCTCCATGTACTGCTCACGTGATTCTGCTTTTGTCCTCGTCACATTCCTGATCAATGCAAGAGCCCGCTCGGAGACGGTTGGCTGGAGACCACTCTCCGTGACCGTCGTGTCTTCCAAGACATCGTGCAAGAGGGCAGCTTGCACCGCATCGGCGGAAAGACCGCAATCAACGACGAGTCGGGCGACTTGCATGCTGTGATTCCAGTACGGAATGTGCCTCAGTTCGAGAGAAGACGGATAGACGGGACGACCATCCTTTTGCTTCTCAAGAGCATAACTCTGCGATCCATGCGCTCTCTGGGCGATGGCCAGCGCCTGCTCGGTGCGGCTGCATTCTTCTTGAGTGAATCGTGAAGCAGTGGATTGACGGAACGCTTCGAGATTCGCGTCGACATCGAGGTCTTTCCCAAGCTCTTCCAGGACGAAGAGAGGAACGCCTTCCTGATCCAGCGCATCAATGACTCCATGGGAATGGGCGCCATCATGGAGCGTTTCCAGCGCATCGGTCCTCTGGCGGAGGGTTTCCGCACGGAATTGCTGCCAAGAAGGAACACCGATGCACGAGGAACAATCAATGGAGGAAGAGCCGTGGTGGATCGTCGTGTGATATTCTTTGCTCTCACGCCATTGGAAGTAGCCACGGGCTTCCGCAAGTTCATTCTTCCATTCGGCACTCTCTTCGGAAACGAAGGCACACACGCATCTCCCTCTCCCGCTCGAGGAAGCAGATTGAAAGATGTGACGCATCGGAGGTTGCTGGAGATTCGTCGTTGATTCCTCTTGCGTCCCGGGGCGCGTCGACCCGCGCAGGCGCTCTTTGGTCTCCATCATCGTGACGCGGCGCTGGAGTTCCATGGCCAAATTCCGCTCTCCGAGGGAGGCGGGCACATACGGCTTGTAGATGATGTCATGATCGATGGCTGCCGCAAGAGCGGATGGGAGTGTCTGGAGCTGAATTTCGGATGGCACGCCGTTGCACTCGACCGTGTACGTCACGAGGCGGAAGGGATGGTGGAGCTTCTCGGGATTGCCGTAGCAGTCATCCTTCTCGTAAATGCGCCCCTGGAATTCGCCCTCGATGAGCGCCATCGCGACCTCCAACTCTTCAACATTCTGAACAATCACCCGTGCACCGACGGCATCCGGCAGATCGGCCAAGGTGAAGTTGTCACGCGGCTTCTTGCCGCGGTTGCCCAATTGCACACGTCGCATCTTATCAATGATGCCAGAGGCGGTCTTGGTGCGACCGGTCACCGACCGCATTCCATCCTCGCGAGGACTCATTTTCTCCAGAACCGCTTCGAGGTGCCGCACGAGCGCAGGGCACACTTCCGTATCGAGCATCTGCACGTACTTCTGCAACTGCTGGGACTGCTTGGGCGTGATGGTCGATGCGGGAGAGAGGCGAAACAGTTCCCCGAAATCGGGATGTTCGAGCAGACGCTGCTTGAAGGCAGTCATCCGGCGCGTGGTCCCGATGCCGTTCCAGCGAATAGTGTCGTGATGATGCCGGGACTTGAGCGAATCTGTTTCCTGTTTCATGAACGACTCGTATTGATCCCTATCCGCTGGCGGCAACGTGAGCATCGTATCGAGACAATCGAGCACCATGTCGCGCATTGCCGGATCCTTCATGAGCGCGGTGATGCCGATTTGATGCGTGGTATCCATCAAGAGAACCGGAAGCATGTCTCCCAGCATCCGATGTTCGCGCGAAGCGCCGGTCTTTTGCGCCCAGCTTTCGATGTACGACAGCGCCTCCTGGATGTGTGGAAACGATTTTCCAAACGTCTCGTTGGGCTCGCGCCTGGCTACGAAACCGCGTTCGACGAGAAAACGCGCCTGCTCATAATTCAGGCCGCTTCTTCCATAGAGCCGAAGGGCGTCGTTCGTATCTTGCACGTGGGATCCTCTGACGGCGGGCCGCAGGTTCTCTTGGATGAGGATTTCCCGCGGGACGAAAACGGGTGCGTCGGCAGCGCGCTTCAGGACAGATCCTTCAGGGGCTTCCTTGATGATTTGCCATCCACTCTTCCCATCGTACCAAAGCCTGCCGCGCACGCCCAACCAACACAAAACCTGTGCGTCCTTGCCGCACTCGAATGTGCCCTCACCTCCGGAAGGTTCCAGCGGAATGAACATCCTCGAATGTGTTGCGCGGATGTGAATATTCCGATCGATGACCTCCGTTGGCACTTCCTCCAGAGCGACCGACTTCTCCGGGGTTTTCCTTGCTCTCTCCAAAAGAGTTTTGCGCTCTGCTATAACAATCCTCTCCATTGTCGATCGCAAGGAAAGGAATGCCTTCGAGTCAATGGTCAGTACGCGCATGTTCTTGATCGCAGAATATTCGAACCGCGATGTTGCGCTCGGCGAAGCGAATACGTCATCGGCTCCAACGAAATCACCCGGTGTTGCCACATCGACGCAGCCTCCGTTGATGAACTTGTTCGCACTGCCTTCAAGAATCAACATCACATGTTTGAGAGATTCACCCTGCCGGATAAACGGCGTCCCTGCGGGAATATCCTGTATGGCGAAGTTTTCCTTTCCAACTCTCGCAAGGCTTTCTGCAGACCCAAGGAGGGATGCTTTTGCACCTTCTTCATGAAGCTTGAGCATGGCGATCTGCGCAACTAGTTGTGCCGGATTCAGTCCCGTGGCGTTGAGCGCTCCGAGTGAGCGCGTCTGCGCGATCCGTTCTTGCATGATCGCATCGATCGCCTCTCGCGCCGCGGGGGTCGCAACGAGTATCGATTGAAAGAGTTCTGTCGGAATTCTCACGATCAAGGAATCTCCGAGCGACGTCACATCGGCAGTCGGCTTGCCCTTCGTGAGCAAGAGAGACATTTCTCCCAAAACTTCTGGGGCAGGCCGAGGCAGGGTTTCGTCGGCGATGTGGATGGCGCCGTTCCCTTCAAGCAATAGACAGAGATCACGATTCTCTCGTCCTTGTCTCAGGATCGCTGTTCCATGCGGCACACGTTCCTCTCGGATCTGCCCAAGGGCATCCTCATTCATCGTGTCGATCGCTTTCGAGACTGCAGTGAAGAAAACTTGAAGCGGGCCTTCGGGCATCACTGCGGCGATCTCCCGCAGCTTCAAGAGAGTCTCCCGCGTCACCGGTGTCGGCTTGCGGAGGAGCTGCTGAAAACGTGTTCCCAGGTTCTTCAGCCAGCTGCCAAGCGTCCCCAGAACGCGCGCGGCATGCGGCCGCTCATGGAGTCGACCGGCTTCTGCCTGTGTACGAGGCAACGATGGGCCTTCCTGCCTTGCAACCATATATTGACTTATAGCAAATCTATTGTATCCTTGTCAAGAATCACCTCAAGATTTGCCGGCGTTCGGCGGATCGGTGGTTCACCCGTGAACGGTCTTTGACAGCGCAGGTTTTTCAGAAAGGAGTTTATGAAGCGCGGTCAAATCCTCGGACTTGTGGTCTGGGGTATGGGAGTAGGAAGGATTTCCCTGATGGAGGAAATAGAATGAGTCTCCAATTACTGGCCGAAGTATTCATCGGTCGATGTGCAAGGAGATTACTCGAGTTGGAATGGTCCCCTCGAGAAGGTCGGCAATACTACCACTCCTTGGAGCACTCGCTCCGGGATCTGCCGACATCGTCGAGGCGATTCTTGAAATGCGTCGTGTCTCCTGAACTTTTTGACCTGTACATGCTACTTACAGAAATTGGCGATGCTGGCCATGACTGGATTCAGGAGTTCACGATCGGCCCATCCATGGACGGAACCGTCCGAGTCCGAAAACGGAAACGGCCTGGCAATGAGGATGCGACGGCCGATATGGTCGGTACCATGCTGGCCGAATTGAATCCACTGTTCAACAATCCTCTCACTTCTGACCAGATCAAGTGGATCATGGACGGCATACGCTTCACGGCGCCAGAGTTCGATGTGAAGTTAGGGACCATGGTCCAGCCGCGTCTCCAGCAGGCGCTGGCCACAGGAACATCTCATCCCGTGTCCGTAGCCATCGCTTTCGCGGATCTCGCCGACCCGGGGAAGAATCCGCTCAGCTTCCTCCGCGGCGGCGACGAGCTGCTTTTGGAAGAACAGCTCGAGATTGCGGAGGCAATCCGTACCGCCAAGGCGCGTGCCGAAATTTCCACGAATGACCAGGCACGCTTTCTCAAGCAGCTGCAGAAATGGGATGGATCCCAAGCCGGTTTCGCGCTCGGGCGTCGAACGGCATTCGAGCACGAAATTTCGTTCCTCTCAACGAATGCGCAAACGCTGCTTCGCCAACGATTCAATCGATTCGAAGAATCCACAGAACTGGCTACCCGAAAGGCGGCCCGTCGTGCCTGCTTCGATTTCTGGCGGTACGTCGAGGATGTCGGATTTCCCGACATCCCTCTGAATTAGCCTGAACTGTCAATCGTTCGCCCTTCTACACCGGCCCCCTATTCGCCCGGCCGGTGTTTTTTTCTGTGTCTTCCCTCAAAAGATCTCGGAATGACACAGCGGCCGAAGACATGATTAAACCTCACCTCCGATACAGCGTCGACTTCACCTGACTCACGCCCAGATCGACCCAGAGGAAGGGGAAGACGCCGTCGTCCCACACAATGGAGCCGGTATCGTCGCGGCTGCCCAGCCGGTTGACGCTCACTTGGAGCGTGCGCGGGGAGGTGGTATCAAAGGCGCTCACGGTCGCGCTCAGTTGGAGATCGAGGAAGGCGCCCTGCTCGATCGTGGTGGAAATCGCGCTCGTGTCCAGATGATCGCACGCGACGGTGATGCTGCCCGTGCGCTTGTCGCCGCTGCACGAGACGGTGTGCGTGAGATCGGAGCGGTTGGCGAGGAGATAGCTGCCGGTGGCGATCTGCACGTTCACGGCGGTGACGGTGAAGGTGACGCTCTTGAGCAACACGGGATTGAGGCCGTTTTGGGCATTCGCATTCGCCGCCGCGCGGAAGCGAAGGGCTCCAATGGGGGTCGTTCCGATGGGAACCGACGCATTATCCGGATCGGAATCTACGTTCTCGATGCTCGCGATCCTGGCTCCCACGAGATCATTCGTGCTGCCGACGATCGCGAGGTCCCCTCCCGCGTTCGATCGACCGAGGAGGAGGCCGACGGGAGGATTCGAGCCGTCGTTCTTCAGGAGGTCTCGATCGGACTGGAGACCGCGCGCGCGCACTGCCCCGTTGTCCGTCTGGAGCGTGATCGCGACGGTCTCGCCGCTCTTGCCGCCATCCGTATCTCTTTTGACGCGCGCGCGCACGACGACGTGGCGATCGGCATCTTTGGGAACGACGAAGGCGCCGCTTGCGGATTGCAGACAGAAACGTCCCGCGACAACGGCCGGGCACTGGATGGAGGTCATCGTCGCGAGAAGCTGCTTCCTGCGATCGTCCGTGAGCTCGAGCGCAACGATGCTCTGGGTGCCCCCGCCGAGGATGAGCTGCGTGACGGCGATGTCTTCGCCGGTCGCGTGGAAGTTCAGCCGGAGGAGCGGATCGGAGAGGGCGCCGAGGAGAACTTCGTGCGAGGGTTCGGAGCTATCCTGTGTGACTGCGAGCGTGCCCGCCGCGCGCGGCGTGATCGCTGTGGAGGAATTCGTCGTCCGCACGTGGATGAGGCAGAGGGACGTCCCCGGGCACGATCCGTTGAATTCCACTCCGGTGAGTTCGCGGCCGTCGATGGCTCCCGCCCCCTGGGCTGCCTGCGTTTCTCCGCTTGCGAATGCGAGAGAGAATCCTGAGAAACTGCCGCGCGGGAGATCGGCGAGGATGTGAAAACGCTGCATGACTCCCGCAACGAGACGGAACTTGAATGAGGAAACAATGACGAGCGGCCCCCGGATGATGCCGTCGGCAATGGGTGTTTCGGTTCCGTGATCGCTGCGTGTGAGTCGCACATTCGTGCCCGCCGGAATGCTGCCCGAAGCGACCTGGAACGTGAGACTCGTGAGGAGAACGTCCTGTCCGCCGGCAGTGGCATCGAACGCGAAGAGCAGAGCACTCGATTGCCCGGAGACGGCGTCCGAACCCGTGCCCGCAACCTGCTGCAAGAAGAGCTGAGAACGCAGGAGCGGGAGGGGAAATCCATTTGCGTCGAGGGGCGGGCAGCTCCCATCGGGGTACGGCGTCCCGGCGGAGCAGCGGACGGAGGAACTACGTGAGGAAGAGGACGCGCTCGCGCTCGATGCAAGCGATCCGGAAGAGGAAATCGTGCGACCCGGCAGCATCGGCGCGAGGAGGACGATGAGGGCGGCCATTTCCCCGCGCGTGAGCTGGTGCGTGAGGATGTGCGGAATGACGGTGAAGACGCCGCGCTGGTTCGCGACGTACAAGTAGGGATCATACCAATGATCCGGCGCGCGGATGAAGGTTGGCAGGGAAATGTTGAATGCCTGGATGAGTGTCTTGATCGCCTCGATGCTCGCGATCGCTTTGGCTCCGCCGAACGTTCCATCGGGATACCCCTGGACAATGCCCATCGCGCGCGCGTTGCACGCGGTCTTCCAGAACCACTGCTCCTGTCCCGTGAAGTCGCGGAAGCAGTGCGCGTCCGCGATAGTCGGCAACGGAGTGGAAAGCGGGAGCGACCGCAGCAGGATCGTGAGGAATTCGGCGCGGTTGATGGGATAATCCGGGTGGAAGATGTCATTCGCGTAGCCCCGGACAATCCCCTTCTCATGAAGAGTTTCGATCTGCGCGGAAAATTCGTGATGGATCGTATCGATGAAAGGCTCCGCTAAGCCAACAGCTGGAACCGCAAGGAGGAATGAGGCGAGAAGGAATCGTCGCATGGAATGAAGATACAAGATGCAAGAGACAAGATACAAAAAAAATCCAGTGCGTGGTGGAACAATGTTCCATCGAACATTCTTTGTATCTTGCATCTTGTATCTTTGATCTTTTCAATCGGGTTGCTTCTGCTCCTCGACCTTCTTCGCCTCCCGCTGCACGCGCGCTTCATCCTCCTTCTGACGGATCAGCTGATCGGGGGTCGCGGTCTTCTGGGCATCCCCCGCTTTCTGCTCCTCGACTTTCTGCTCATGGGTCTTCTGTCCGAACGCTCCGCGCTCCTCGTGCTTCACGGGAATCTGCTTGTCCTTGACGTTCTTGAGGAGCATCTGCCGCTGCAATTTCAGCAATTCCTTCTTCTCCTCGCGCTGCATGCGCTCGGCTTTCCGTTCCTTCTTGCCATGGTCGGCCCGCTCGAGCGCCCGCGCGGTGCTCAGCGCGATGTCGTCGTCTTCGTCGCGGAACATGACACAATCGTACCACAAAAAAGAAGGTGCGTCTCAGTGATCCCCGAAGAGTGCTCCTACTTGAGAAGCGACATACTCACGCAGCTACAGCTCTCGTGATTCGTCGTGAGGCTGCAAATCTCGCCCACCGGACAGGTGCCTCCGCACGCACCTCCTTCTTTGGGACCGCATGCTGAGGTCATGCCATCACCCCCGAAGAGCGATGCCTGCCAATTGCCCGAGGGAAGGAAGGCTTTCCACAGGAGAATGACGAACACGATGAGGATCGAAGCGCCGATCACGAATTCTTTGGATGTGTAGCGATGCGCTGCAAGCATGGGAAAGGCGGGAAGAAGACAGAATGAGTACAGCAGAAGAACGAAGCGATGGCACTTGTCAGCACGGGAAAATAGTCTGGATCATTGTTAAACCATCCAAAGCGTGAAGCGCCTTTCATAGAATATTTATCAGTAGACCTGTTGCCCATTAAATTGGCTTAGGGCCTGCACGTAAACAATCGTTTCAATCCGCCCGCGCTGTCCGTGGCTGGATACTGTAGTTCCACTCACCGTGGAACTCTTTGCGCGTGAGAGCCAACGCAGCGAATTCCTGCTTCGTCACCACGCGTCCTTTCA
>JACQCJ010000049.1 GCA_016201685.1 Candidatus Peregrinibacteria bacterium
ACGTCGCCAACGGCACGAACACCATCGTCTGCAACAACACGACCTTGACCCCGGGGCAGAGCAAGGACTTCCACGTCACGCTGAAGGTGAAGAGCGATCAGCAGAGCCTCTGTGGCAAGAGCATGAGCAATACGGCGCACGTCGAGATGGACAATGGGCTCCAGGACACGAACCTCGCGAACAACGACAGCACCGTGCCGATTCCGGTCGTGTGTCCCCCTCCCACCTTCACGATATCCAAAACCGACAATCGCACGACGATCAGGCCGGGAGACAGAGACACGTACGAGATCACGGTGACGAACACCTCGCCCTTCGCGGCCAGCGCGACGCTGAATGATCAATTCCCTGCCAATCAACTTGCGTTCCAGTCGGCATCCAACGGCGGAAGGTTCGACGGGAGCACGATCACGTGGAACAATTTGAATTTCCAACCGAGAGAGACGAAGACGCTCACGGTACAGGCACAGGCGCATACGGATCTCATGGATGGGATGGTCATCCTCAACGCCGTGCAAGTGGTCAATCATGGTCAAGAACGACGGACCGTCAACAGCGACAAACATCGTCGTTACCGACGCAGTCCCATCCGGTCTCAGTTTCCTCGCGAATGAGTCTGATCCCACCTGCCGTGCCAATGGCAACGCCGTCGTGTGCACCACCTCGACATTGCCGAATGCAGCGAACCAAAGCTTCAACCTCATGTTCAGAGCCTCTTCGAATCTCACTTGCAATTCCACACTTCAAAACCGTGCGACGGTGTCTTCTTCCACGATTGATCCCAATCCGGGTAATAACCAGAGCAACACGGTAACAACGACAGTCATCTGCCCCCCTCCCACCTTCACGATATCCAAAACCGACAATCGCACGACGATCAGGCCGGGAGACAGAGACACGTACGAGATCACGGATGGTCATCCTCAACGCCGTGCAAGTGGTCAACGGGCCCGCGGCAATCGATGTGACAACGGTAAACGTGCCAGTGCAGACGGCGGATCTTTCGATCGCGAAATTTGGGCCGAGCACCGCCCAGCCGGGAGGCACGATTGTCTACGCACTGAGAGTTCATAACGACGGCCCTGCGACCGCGATGAACGTCACCGCCACCGATCCGATTCCCGCAGGCCTCTCATTCATCGGTTTCTTCCTTGAAGGAGAACAGAGCGGAACGTATGGCCCGTTGGCATTCCCTGTGATGGACTTCACCGGCGACTCCGGACATGACGGCATCTACGGTCCTCTTCCCTTCCCGCCGCAACAGTTCGGCTGCGCTCAGCGTGACGGTGCCGTCGTCTGCACCACTCCTTCGATCGTATCCGGCCAGACCAAGACGGCTCTGCTTCGTTTCCGCGTTTCCGACTCGGTTCCGTGCAATGGCACAATTCAGAACTCCGCTTCCGTTTCGGCTTCGACGCCGGATTCCAATCCGAACAATAACCAGAGTCAGATCGTGACCACCTCTATCATCTGCCCCCTTCCCATCTTCTCGATCACTAAGACCGATCATCGCGACACGATACAGCCGGGAGACAGAGACACGTACGAGATCACGGTGACCAATATCTCGCTCTTCGCAGCCACGGCGATCGTCACCGACCTCTTCCCGACGCAGTTCCTTGATTTCCAGTCGGCATCGAATGGCGGAACACTGAACGGAAGCATCATCACGTGGGGAAATTTGAGCTTCCAACCCGGTGAGGTGAAGACCCTCACCGTGCAGGCACAAGTGCATGCGAATCTCGCCGATAGAACGGTGATCGCAAACATCGCTTTCGTGAGCACCGGGCCCACGGCGACGGACCGGACGACCGTTTCTGCGCCCCTGCAATTCGGCTGCATCATCGTCAATAAGGAAGCAGATAATCCCGACGGCAATCCGCTCTCGACCGTGCCGCAGTTCACGTTCCGGCTGGAGAACGGGCAGAGCACGCAGAATAACGCAAGCGGACTCGCAACCTTCGCGAACGTACCGGCGGGACAGCACACCGTCTCCGAAATCCTGCCGCAAGGATGGACGCAGCAGCAGATCAATCCGGCGGGCGGCATCGTCACGGTGGTGCCGGGGCCGGCGTGCGCGAACGTTGCCATCAGGAACCGCCAGAATCCCGTAGGAACGCCGACCTTCAGCATCACGAAGACGGACAACAAGAAGACGGTGAATCCCGGCGACTTCGTCACCTACACGATTACGGTGACAAATACGTCTTCCATCGACGTGGGGAATGTCGCGGTGCTCGATACGTTGCCGGACGATCAGCTTACGTTCCTGTTCTCGTCGGACAACGGACAACTCGTCGGGCCGACCACCGTGCGCTGGATCTTCCCAAGTATTCCTGCACATTCGACCAAGATGCTCACTTTGTTCGTTCAGGTGAACACGGGCCTTGCCGCGGGAACGAGCATCACGAATACGGCGCAAGTCATCAGAGGGCCGATGACCACGGATACGATCACGGTGAACGGAACGCAGAACGGATGCATCAGCATCCTCAAGGAAGGGTTCACCGCGACAGGAGCGAGCATTGCGACCCTCCCGCCATTCACCTTCCAATTGGAGAACGGGCAAACGGTACAGAATGATTCGACGGGCCAGGCGACGTTCCAGAACGTCACGCTCGGCACGCATACCGTCACCGAGCAGTCGCTTGCGGGATGGAACCCGACCTTCGTGACGCCGAGCAACGGAGTGGTGAACGTCACCGCGGGTGCCTGTGTGGGCATGACGTTCAAGAATCAGAAGATTGCCGTGGGAACGCCGACCTTCACGATCACGAAGACCGTGAACAAAGCGACGGCTGCGCCAGGCGACGCTCTCACGTACACGATCACCGTGAAGAACACATCATCCGTAAGCGGCAACGCAACCGTGACGGATGCGTTCCCAACGACACAACTTTCCTTCCAATCGGCATCGGATGGGGGAACGTTGAACGGGGGCATCATCACGTGGAACAACCTGAACTTCGCGGCGGGGGAGACGAAGACGCTCACAGTACAGGCCAATGTGCTCACGAGTCTCGGCAACGGCACGATCATCACGAACACCGCGAACGTCGGCAGCGCCAGCTCGAGTGCCGTGACAACGGTCATCGTGAACCAGAATCCGACCTTCACGATCGCGAAGACGGTCCACCGCTCCACGGCTTCTCCCGGCGACTACCTCGTCTACACGATCACGGTGACGAATACGTCGAACGTGACGGGTACCGCGACGGTGAACGATGTTCTTCCCTCCGGACTTACCTTCGTGAACGCCTCGGATAACGGCGTGGCAAACGGGCAGAATGTCGCGTGGAACAATCTGACAGTCGCGCCGGGTGCGCCGAAGCAGCTGACGCTCGTTGCGACCGTGAATTCCAACGTCGCGAACGGGACGATTCTCACGAACACGGCAACCGTCACGGGAGGAGCGAACGCAAGTGCGACAACGACGATCACCGTCAATCAGAACGCCACGTTCAGTATTTTGAAAACCGTGAACCGCTCCACTGCGTCTCCGGGCGACACGCTCGTCTACACCCTGAGCGTGACAAATACGTCCGGCATCACGGGAACGGCGACCGTGACCGACATCGTACCGACGAGCCAGGTGAACTTCATCACTGCTTCGGATGGCGGAACCTTGAACGGACAGACCGTGACGTGGAACAATCTGACGGTGGTGCCCGGGACACCGAAAGTTCTCGCGCTCGTCGTGATGTTGAATGCAAGCCTTCCAAACGGGACGGTGGTGACGAATACCGCAACTGTGACGGGCGGGGGAAGCTCTACGGCGACCACGACGATCAATGTGGGACAGAGCGGCACGTTCACGATCACGAAGACGGACAACCGGACGACCGCGGCTCCCGGCGATACGCTCTCGTACGTCATCGCCGTGACGAATACGTCCTCGAATGCGAGCCCCGCGACCGTCACCGATACGCTTCCCTACGGACAATTGACCTTCATGAGTGCCTCCGATAACGGCACCGTGAACGGGCAGACCGTGACGTGGAATAATCTGGTCATCCCGGCGAATTCCACGAAGATCATCACGCTGACGGCCCTCGCGAACTCAAACCTCGTCAACGGGACCGTCATCACGAACATCGCGACGGTGACGGGAGGCGCCTCGGCGACCGATACGACGACGATGCAAACATCGACGAATGGGAATGTCTCGCTGACCATCAACGATTACCCGGATCCAGTCCGCCCGTGCGATACGCTGAACTACACGATCAACGTAACGAACTATTCGTCACAATCGAGCCTGACGGTCACGCAGATTCTTTCGAACCGCACGTCGTTCATCTACGCCAGCGATGGTGGAAGCGGAAATAACGGCACGATCACGTGGAACAACCTCTCGGTGCCGACCGGCTCCACAAAAACGCTTACGGTGTCCGTTCGCGTCTTATGCGGCTCTCGCGATGGTGATCTGCTGCACACGACAGTCACAGCAGGAAACACGAGCGCCGACGCGACGACGAGAGTGATTGAGGATTTCAACAATAACCGCAACGTCACTCTCGACATTCGGGACAATCCGGATCCCGTCCGCGCCTGCGACACGCTCGACTACACGTTGAATGTGGGAAACGACAGCGGATTCAACGGCAACAATAATGGGTTCAATAGGCAGAACAGCGTGACAGTGCGCGCGAACCTTGATCCGCAGACGTCCTTCGTCTCCGCCTCGGGCAACGGGTTCGAACGAAGCCGCGGGCAGGTGGAATGGGGCAATGTGTTCCTCGGCAACAACGGCACCACGACTCTGCATCTGACGGTCCGCGTCGACTGCGGCACGCGGGACGGCGACACGCTGCGATTGCATGGCCAGGCCGATGGGGCGACCGCCGACGAGACCACGCGCGTTTTCAATCAGCATGTTGTTCCCGTTGTGCTCGTCGGTCCGCAGGTCGGAGCGATCACCGTCACCAAGCAAGCCGACCGCTTGAATGCGGCACCCAATGACGAGATCACCTACACGATCACGGTGACGAATACTTCGCAGGCATCGCTCACGGGCATGCAAGTGCTCGATTCTTTCACGCCGCCCGGTCAAGTTCAATTGCTCGATGCCGCGCAGGTTTCTGGAGGGCAGGCAACGTGGACGATCGATTCGCTCGCCCCCAACCAAGTGCGCACGATCGCGTATCGCGCGCGCGTCTCGGGCGCAGCGCGCAACGGCGATGTCCTTCACAACTCCGTGACCGTGCAGGGGGGAAATCTGCCCACACCCGGCTTCGCCTCCGCCGACGTGCGCGTGGTATCGAGCCTGCCCCAGACCGGTGGAGGACAGTTCAGCGGCCCGCTCTCGCTGGCGCGTCTCTTCTCGAATTCGCCCGCGGATCAAGCGGCAGCCTCCATCCCGCTCGTGCTCTGGTCGACGATCGCCGTTCTCGGCACGGTGAGCGGCGGACTGTTCGGAAAGCGGTTCTTCTTTTGAGGACACCGTCAGGACAGAAGTCATCGATGCCTCCATCCACGTGTTTTCTTGCACAATTTCTACTCGCCAACATTCGATCCCAATACGAATGACCGAACAATCTCCGGAAGCCCCTCAAACGTCTTGTGAAGAATTTCTCGTTCTTGTTCGCTTGCAACACTGAGCACCCATGCGGAGAGATCCGCCCCCGCAGGTTGGGAACCGAGTCCGATGCGCAGGCGAGGGAAACGTTCGCCGAATTGCAGCGCGATAGACTTGAGGCCGTTGTGCGTTCCCGGTCCTCCCGACTTCCGCAGTCGCATTTCCCCGAGGGGCAGATCCACATCATCGCAGAGCACGAGCAGTTGCTCAGCTGCATCCAATTTGTAGAAATCGACGAGCTTCTTGATCGCTTCGCCGGAGCGGTTCATGAAGGTCTGCGGTTGAACCAGCAGAACCGGAACGGTGACGATGCGCGCCTCTTGCACGAGTGAGAGATATTTCTGCTTGTCCTGCCAGTCGCCCTGCCCGAATGCCTCCGAAAGACGCTCGACGGCTTGGAACCCGACGTTGTGGCGCGTCTTCTCGTAGGAGGAACCGGGATTGCCCAAGCCGATGATCAAGAGCGATGGCTTCATGATGACAGTGTAGCAATCGAACGGATCAACGAGTGCATGATCGAATCACGCTCTCGAAGGCCCGCATGGCCGCATCGGCTTCCCGTTCACTCGCGATGAATCCCGCTTCATGGGCAATGCGGTTGCGCAGTTTGTGGGCTCGCCACACGGCATTCGGATCGGCGAGCTTCTTCTCCGCGGCGCGCAACTTCTCTCCGAGCGTTCCGCGGAATCCCAGCTCCATCAACAGTGCATCAAGAACCTTATCGCCTTCGAGAACCCTGCGATTCGTGTCCGAGAGCGTTTGGGCGGCGATCCACCTTCTCCTGAAACGTTTCTTCCCAGGAGGGAAAAATCTTCCTTTTCGCAAATGAAAGCCACAGAGAAAGACGATCACCAAAAGCGCCAGAAGTATCAACACTCCCCAGATCATTCGGAGACGGGAAGAGATTTTCGCTCAAGTTGCTTCGGTTGCAACGTCGTCTCCTGAACGTGCTGGGCAATAAAGTCAGCCAGAATGTCTTGCACGTGCTTGGCGTTCTTGAGATTTTTGCCGTGGAGGTAGGCTTCCATCGTGCGGAGAATGATGCCTTCGATGCGTTTGGCATGATGGACGTAGGGAAGAGAAAGAACCGATCCCGTGGAGATTTTTTCGACAGTGAGCGTTCCGTAGCCGCAGAGCGCCGCCGGAATGCCCTTGCGTTCGTACGCGACGCCCTGAACGTCGCTATAGAGGATTCGCGTCGATTGGCGATGAAACCACCCGATCCAGGCGAGATCGATGATGCCGTGATCGGTGATGATCCACGCATCGAGAAAGTAATCGAAGAAATTGCGGGCGAACCACACGATCGAGAGAAAACTCCAGACCGCTACGACGATGAGCACGATACGGGTCGGCTCCCTCCAGAGCAGCAACCACGATGCCAAGAACGATATCGAGGGCCAAAAGAGCACGCGCAGGCCGAGCACCCAATGCTTGTGCACGATCAGGACGGCTTGCTCATCCTCCTCCAGGTGCTGCGCGAAGAAGAAGCGATCAAACATGATGAGACGCAAGATACAAGATACAAGATACAAAGTGAAAGCCCTTCCATTGGCGGAAGTCTATGCCTTTTTTGTCTCTTGTTTCTTGTATCTTGGATCTTCTGTCCTTACACTGCCGCAGATGGCATCCAAAGAGCGCGGACTCTGGTTTCACATCCTCGACGTCCTCTTCAACATCATCGTCATTGTAGCCGTGGTCGCTCTCATACGCACCTTCTTGGTCGCGCCGTTTGAGGTGGAAGGCAGTTCGATGGACGACACGCTTCGGGACCGCGAATACATCATCATCAACAAGCTCGCGTACTACATCGGGTATCCGCAGCGCGGGGACGTCGTCGTGTTCAATCCGCCCGGAACCGACCACGGCAAGTATTACGTCAAGCGCGTGATCGGAGAACCGGGTGACGAGGTCATCATCCAGGACGGCTACGTGTATCTCCGCAAGAACCGAGAATCCGAGGTGCGCAAACTGGAGGAGGACTACTTGAGCGATCGCAACCGCGGAAAAACCTTCCGGCACCCGCCCTCCAGTGGCGATCGTACGAAAGTGGTCTACGATGTCCCTCAAGGTTTCAATTTCGTGCTCGGGGACAATCGGATGGGCAGCTCGGATTCGCGCGGCTTCATGGTCGATGGCAAGCCAGAACCCTTCGTTCCACGCAACGACATCAAAGGGAAAGTGTGGTTCGTGGCGCTGCCCGTGACGAAAATTCACATGCTCGTGCAACCACAGTATGGGTTTTAGGATTTGGAATACTGGGTATTGGAGTACTGGAATACTGATACATTCCCCTGTACTCCCGTGTTCGATTATTCCAGTATTCCAGGCTGTTTTTGCTCTTGCATCAGGCACATCATTCAGTACACTATCCATGGCCCGACGGGGCTTTTTTAGGAAGAACTCAGAGCTATGAATCGGATCGTCACCTACATCCGCGAAGCGATCGAGGAACTGCATCACGTGCGGTGGCCAACGCGCAGACAGGCCGTCCGTCTCTCGGCGATCGTGCTGGGGTTCTCCGCCGTCTGCTCCATCAGCTTCGGCCTCATCGATTTCGCGCTCACGTCCCTCACGCGCTTCTTCCTCTCCCTCCTCTGATCCTATGGGCAAGCAAGATCCTCGGGCAGGACGCAATTGGTACGTCCTGCACACCTACTCCGGCTACGAAGACAGCGTCAAACAGGCGCTCGAGCAACGCGTCGATTCGCTGGGAATGAGCGACTACATCTTCAGCATCGCGGTTCCCAAGGAGAAGCAGCTGGTCTTCAAGAAGGGCGAGCCGATCGAGGAGGAGCGCAAGCTCTTCCCGGGCTACGTACTCGTCGACATGATCGTCACGGATGAATCGTGGTACGTGGTCCGCAACACCCCCAACGTCACCGGCTTCGTGGGCTCGGGGAACATTCCCGTCCCGGTCACGCCGGAAGAGTACGGCGTGATCGAGCGCAGAGTGGGCGAACAGGAGGCCAAGTTCAAGAGCGACTTCCAGGTCGGCGACCTCGTCATCATCATCGATGGTCCGTTCAAGAACTACGATGGTACCGTCGAGAGCGTTGACGTGAACAAGGGCAAGCTGAACGTTTTGGTCTTGATCTTCGATCGCGAGACGCCGGTGGAATTGGATTTTACACAGGTTAAGAAGAAGTAATATGGAAGCAGAAAATGAATGCGCGGCTTTGATGGAGAAATTGGAAAAGGCCATTTCAGCATTTTTTCCGATAGATCACGATCCGGAGGATCCGAACAGTGCATGGAATGACATTCGCCTTACAGCAGAATCTCTGGCATCTCACTATTACACAATTGCTATTTGTGAAGGCAAGATTAACTGTACGGATCGCACAAAAATCATAGCACTTTTGGACAGAGCTATCGCAGCAATTCCTCAAGACGTCGAAAGAAGAGCCAAAGAGAACATGCAAGAAGGGAGGAAAGACATTCTTCTGCTCCCGACAACAATCATGGAGATTGAGTCCGATGCTTGAATTTGTCATACTGCGTGATGGTGCCCGCCGTCCGATTGACCATAACCGGCCTTGTGCAGGGAGTATTCTTCCGTTCCAGGTTGAAGAAGATTGCAGATCAATTGCGCATCAAAGGTTGGGTGCGCAATGCGGAGGATGGCTCGGTCGAAATTCACGCGGAGGGATCGGAGGATGCTCTGAAGAAGTTCGAGGAATGGTGTCGAAGAGGTCCACCGAGCGCGAAGGTGGAGCGGGTGGAAATTCGAGAAGTGGGGGAGGAAGGTTTTGAAGAGTTTGAGATTCGGGAGTGAGGTTTGTGTGTGTTGTTTCCTCTATCCCCCTTCCCCTTTCTCCGGGGGAGAAAGGGGTGACTTCCATTCTTGGACATTCTCCCCTCCTCCATCGGAGAAGGGGCCGGGGTGGAGGAAACAAAAACAAATTACAAAACATTCTTCTCCGCTTCCTCCAGCTCCACTTCAGCTTTGGCAATGTCATAGGAAACCGGAATTGATCGCAGTCTCTTCCTCATTCTCGAAGGCAGCACCATTCCGAGAAATACCGTCTGCACAATCTCCCCCGCCGTGTAGCCGAGTGCCAGCGCATAGATTCCGTAGACTCCGAGGAAGAACCACCCGACGAGGATGGCAACGGCTCCCCCGAGCACGCCCATGAACGCGGGTAAGATCGTCTCTTTGAGCGCGTAGAAGGCGCGGTACTGAATGTGGCTGATGCTCTCGAAGGGAATGCTGATGGCGTAGATCGAGAGGCTGATCGTGAAGATCTTCAGGTACGCTGAGAGGTGCACGAGCCGCGCTTCGAAGGGAGCGAGGATGACCATCGCGATCGCGCCGAGGACGGTGAGGATCAAAGCCAGCCAGACGCCGCTGCGGAAGTACATCCGCATCCGTTCCCCATCTCCCTTGGCCGCCGCCTGGCTCAGGCGCGAGTACACAGCCTGGGCAACCGAGATGCCGACGACGCCGACGAGTACGGACTGGAAGTTGCGCGCGAAGGCGTTGATCGTCACCGATCCCTTGCCCAGCGCCGAGGCGAAGCCGTTCAAGTACAAAAGCTGAATCTGGAACGCGCCGAGCGAGAGCACGCGCGGCAACATAAGCCTGCCCATCTCCGGTAGGTCGGGATGCCAGAGAGAAATCCCCAGGCGACACCCATGCAAGCGGACCGCAAACATGCGGAGGATCACGTAGATCACGGCGCCGAGAACGGTTCCATACATCGGCCCGAACGGTCCGACGATCGGCGTCAGCCAGAGGGCTCCAAAGACGGTACCGAGCGTGTAGAGGATCGGCGTGACGCCGTAGATCCAGTACCGTTCGACGGTGACGAGGTACTGACCGTAAGCATTGCCGAAGACGAAGAGAAAGTTCGAGAGCAGTGCCAGGCGTCCGAACTGGATGTAGAGCCGCAGCGTCTCGCCTTGGAAATGGATATTGAAGAGCGGTATCAAGAGCGGGAAGAAGATCGCCAGGAGCAACGCAACACATCCGAAGAGCAGTGCGGTCATGCCGATGGTGCCACTCAGGACTTTCGCGACTTCCCGATCGTTCCCTCGCGCCTTATACTGCGCAAGCACCGGGACGAGCACCGTGCCCATCGCCGAGACAACGCACGTCTGGAAGAGAAGATCGCTCGGGTTGAACGCGGCGATGTACGCGTCCACGACGCCAAGATTATTCTGGAAAATTCTCGCGAGAACGTTTTCACGCAAGAGGCCGACGAGCGACGCCCCAAATTGCGTCACGGCCAGCACGGCGAGGCCATTGATCAGCGGGTGCCTGCCAAGAGATTTCAGCGAGCGCATGGCCAAGAGAGGATAGCAGTGATGCAGAATATTTGCTGTTCTTCCAGAAACTCTTAGGATGCCCGTCCATGTCCCAACGTGATCTCGCTCCACCCAATCATGAAGAGTTTGCCGAAGCAATCGATATTCTTCGAGATCTGGTTGAGCAACTCGATGAAATCAAACGATCACGAGGTCCCGGGGCTTCTGGATTGATCATCACGAAAATCATCGGGGCCCTGTCAGTCTTCAGTATTGCATCCAGCATCGGGTACAATCGCGGCGACCGGCGCCTGGGGAGGACTCGTGCTGTATTCAAAATTTCAGAGGGAGAGGACGAGGGCAGACATTACCCGAAAGGCGAACGCTTGCACGGAGATTATTTTACAATATGCCTAAGAATATCCCGAAAAAATCGATGCTCTTCTGTGTAGAGCAGATCTGGATTTCGACCCAAGGGACTGGACATTCTTGCTCGATGAAGAACTTGAATGTGATGCTGTTTGCGTGACTGATTCTAACTCAATGGCTCCTCTGCTTGAGTCTTGCAGCTACGAAAAAAGCGCGAATGATGTTCTCAAAAACGTTTCAAACCGGATTCGGATGCTGCATAATCCACCCATGGAACATCCTCCGAGCTCGGTACCAACGCTTTCATTTTCTTCCATGACCGACGAAGAGGTCTCGAAGATCCTGCGAGCGCATTCGATCGGATTGACCGTCGAGGAGGCGCGGAAGATTTCCCGGATGCTTGGGCGCGATCCAACACTTGTGGAAGCGACGATTTGGGGCATCCAGGGGAGCGAGCACTGCAGCTACAAATCGTCGCGTCGGTTCTTGAAGGTGTTCCCGACGACGGGGAAGCACGTCATCTTGGGTCCGAAGGAAGACAGCGGCATCGTCGCGATCACGGATGGGCCAAAGGGCAAGCGCTGGGGCATCGTCATCAGCCACGAGTCACACAATCATCCCTCGCAGATCGTGCCGTTTGAGGGAGCCGCTACGGGCGTGGGAGGGACCGTTCGCGATGTCGTGTGCATGGGTGCGCGGGTGATCGGATGCATGGATCTGCTGCGGCTGGGGGATTTGAAGAAGGAGGAATCTCGCACGATCGCGAATGAAGTGGCACGCGGGATCGCGGGGTACGGGAATCCGCTCGGCGTCCCGAACCTCGGCGGGGACACCGTCTTCGACGCCGGATTCAATGACAATTGTCTCGTGAACGCCGTCGCGATCGGACTCGTGCGCGAGGACGAAGTTATTCATAGTTTCGTTCCCGAGGAAGCCGCTCGGGAGCACTACGACATCATCCTGGTGGGAAAACCAACGGACAGGAGCGGGTTCGGCGGCGCGGCATTCGCGAGCGCAACCATGGAAGAAGAGAAGCGCGAGCAGAATACGGGGGCCGTGCAGGAACCCAATCCTTTCCTCGAACGACATCTCCTGGCATCGACGTACACACTCTTTGATTGGCTTGCAGCGGAGAAGAAACTCGATAAGGGGAGCTTCAAAGACCTCGGCGCGGGAGGAGTCGTATGCAGCAGCGTGGAGCAGGTGGCGAAGAAGGGATGCGGGGCGGAGATCGATCTGGGGAAGGTGCACGTCTCACTCCAGAATCTCCCGGCGGAAGTGATCGCGTGCGCGGAAACGCAGGAACGTTTCTGCTGGATCTGCCACCCCAGCCTCACACAGCACATTCTCGATCACTACAACGTCGATTGGGACCTGCCGAGCATCGCGGAGAACGCACGAGCATCCGTCATCGGAACGGTCACAGGCGACGGCATGTTCCGCTTGCGCCATCGAGGAAAAATCGTTTGCAACGCGCGCGCCGTGGACATCACATCCGGCCTTCAATATAAGCGCGCGACAACCGATTCGACTCCGAAGCATGTTGAACCGAACATTGAGTGTTCCAGAGAAGAGATCACAATTTTCGGAACGAACAACGCTTCTCTGGATTCCCCCTTTCAAACGACTATCCTCGAAGTTTTTGAGGCAATGCTCCAGCACCCGAGTTACGCAAGCAGAGCTCCGCTGATTCGGCATTATGATAAATCCGTCATGGGAAATACTCTCATCGAAGCAGGAGAAGCCGACGCGAGCGTCATTGCGCCGCTCCAAGACCTCGAAAGTTACGTTCATCGCGGTATACATCCAGGATGGGAACTCCACGACCATGATCGCTTCATCGGCGTGGCATTGGCTGGAGACGGGAATCCCCGCTACGGGCGCATTTCGGCGTACTGGCAGGGCGTGAATGCCGCGGTGGAGGCAATGTGCAACGTGGGAGCCGTGGGAGCCATTCCACGCGCACTCACGGATTGTCTCAATTACGGTAACCCTGAGCATCCGGAGGATCTGGGAGCACTCGAGCAGGGCGTGAAGGGAATCGCGGATGCGGCGAACGGCATGCGCTTCGGCGACGAGCCTGTGCCCATCATCTCCGGGAACGTCAGCCTCTACAATTCGACGCCCGATGGCGGCGCGATTCCACCGAGCGCGATCGTGTGCGCCATCGGCGTGCTTGCGGATGCGCGCAAGGCCGTCACACAGCAGATCAAGGGATCCGACTCGCTGCTCTTCCTCCTCGGGAGCCCCGCCGACGAATGCGGAGGATCGGCGTACTACGAACTTCTCGAACAGCTGAGCGGCGCCGCACGGGATGCTCTCCTCGGTGAGAATGTTCCCCAGCCGAACTTCGAGCGATGTTCGGCGTTGATCCGCTTCCTTTCTGAAGCAATCGATCGTGGATTCATCCTCGCAAGTCATGACATCAGTGAAGGCGGTCTCCTGATGGCGCTCTTCGAGATGCTCGTCCCGCAGCGGAAAATTGGAGGTGTCCTCGGTATGGATGTGTGGCTCGATGCCCTTCCTTCAACGCTTCGATCCGACGCGCTGGTTTTTACGCAAACGCCGGGGTTCGTCCTCGAAATTGCTGAACATCATTCACATGAACTTCTGGAACTTGCGAAGGTTCATGGCGTTCCTGTCCATTCGATCGGAAAAACAATCTCATCGCCGACACTGTCGATTCATCGACAATCGCATGACCTCTTCTCGGCGGATCTCGGCGAACTGCTTGCGCTCTGGAACCATGGACTCGAGAGCGCACTGTCGTCTTGAACTCTCCGCCGCAGTACAACTCCACGCCGATTTGCTTGAGAACGCACATTGCACTTTGGAATAAAAAGGCTCAAAATCGGACTCATGCGCACCTTTCCTCGTTTCTCTACGCGCCGCGCATTGTTCGCCTTGAGCGTTTCTTCCCTGCTGCTTGCGGGAACGGTTTCTCACTCCTCAGCCAATGACGTATCGGGAGGGACAGCGAGCATCGTCCTACAGCAGAAGAGCATGAGCCAAGCTCTCGGCACATTGACCCTGCTGGAGCCGAACCAGGAGACCGTCACGGTGACGACCGCTTCTTCCACGGCAACGGCGCTCGGTGCGGGGAAATACACGCTGTTTGTCGCCTCTCCCAACGGGACCAGCACGGCGATCGAAGTTTCGAGAGGTGCGACGGTCATCGCTTCGGCAGACACACCGCAAATTTCGTTCGATGTTGCCGACGGCGATCAGCTCCACCTCACGATTGAGTACCATCTCGTCAGCTTCGGGCTCGTCGGCGTGAGCAGCATGCCTGCCGGAATTCCGTTCGAGCTCCACGGACCCGACGGCTTCCTCGGACAGGGCGCTACGCCGAAATCGTTCGAGACGATGCCGATCGGGGAGTACTCGGTAACCTACAAACCGCCCGGCTGTCTTGTCCCTCCTGCAAAGTCGAACCGCCTGGAAAAAAATGGGCACGTGTACTTCTCCATCACGATCAAGTGCGATTCGCTCCAGGTGGTGAAGGCAGATCTCTCCTCGGAACCTGATGGAAGAATGACAAGCGAGACGGTGACATTCGATGACGTGCCTCACGATGCGTGGTTCGCACCGTTCGTGTACAAAGTGACGCGCTTCGGGATCATGTCGGGCTACCGTGATGCGTCGGGAAAACTTACAGGACACTTCGGCGCATCCGCGCCCGTGACCCTCGCGGAACTGGCAAAGATCACCCACGGCGTCCTGGGAATCGACGAGAAGGAGTACGCAGGCATTCCGGACAATCAATCCGCGCGTGCGAAATGGTATAGCAAATATATCGTTTCGGCGGAGAAACGGGATTGGAGAATCTACAATGACCCCGCACTCTCGCCCGACCGCCCCGCGACGCGCGCCGAAATCCTGGTGACGCTTCTCCAGGTGATGGATACTCCCTTGCAGTGGCCGAAGGGCAAGGTCTTCAAGGACGTGACGCGCCGAACGCGCTACGCGTCCGCTGTCGAAACCGCGGCAACCATGGGACTCGTTTCGGGCAAAACGAACGCATCAGGAAAGCAAACGGGATTCTTCGGCCCGGAAGAGCCCGTCACGCGCGCGGAGTTCTCGAAAATTTTGACGGTCGTGATGGAGAAGTTCCGGGGAGGATCATCGTCTTCTTTTCGAAACTGAGCTACCGCAGAAAAAAGCCAAGCTCCAAGACTCCAGAAGCCAAACAATTTATAAATCATCAAGAATCAAATTCTTGAACCTTGATCTCTTGATGAATTGTCTGGAGTTTGGAATCTTGGGTCTTGGAGTTTTTCTCCGACCATCTCCGTCGCAAGATTCGTGACGTCCCCTGCTCCCAGACAGAGCAGAACGTCACCGGACTTCAAGACTTCTTCGCGTAACACGCGCTCAGTTTCCCCAAGTGATCGTCCAAAGGTCGTATGAATTCTGCTTCGCGCGGCGATGTCTTCGGAAAATTTGGCTCCGTCGACGTGATTGGTCTCGATGTCGCTGCGGGCATCGTAGATATTCGTGACGATCAGCCGACCGACGCCTGTGAAGCACTCGAGGAAATCCTCGTAGAGCTTGATCGTGCGGTCATGAGTGTGAGGTTGGAACACGCAGACGAGCCGACGACCGGGAAATTGATCCTTCACTGCGGCGATTGTCGCGCGAATCTCGCGCGGATGATGCGCGTAATCGTCGATCACCGTGATACCGTCCGCTCGAGTGCTCTTGATCTCAATCCTCCGCCAGGAACCGCTGAACTGCGAGACGATCTTCTGCGATTCCGCGGAAGGAATGCCAAGGTGATGCGCAAGGGCGAGGACGAGCTGCGCATTCTGGCGCATGTGGAGGCCAGGCGTTTGGAGAGGAATCAATGGGAAAGAATCGGCATCGAGAACGGGCCTTCTCGATTCTTCCGCAATCGCGGCGCAATCGGGATCTGAGCGATGCGTGATGAGGAGACCGTCCGCGGGGAGTGTTCGAACGAAGTCGACGAATGCGCTGCGATAATCGTCCTTGGATGTGTAGTAATCGAAGTGGTCGCCATCGGCGTTCGTGAGGAGAATGATCTGGGGACTGTAGCAATGGAACGACCGACGGTACTCGCATGCCTCCAGGATGAACCACTCGCTTTTTCCAGCCCTCCAATTCTTCCCGTCGAGTTCCTTCATCTTCGTCCCCACGACGACCGTGGGATCCAATCCTGATTCCATCAGAAGACGCGCCGTCATCGCCGTCGTCGATGATTTCCCGTGCGTGCCGCAGACGGCGATCAGCTTCGAGCCGTTCGCAAGCGCTCCAATGGCCTGCGGGTAGGATTGCTGAGGAATGCTGAGCTCGTGAGCGCGAGTCCTCTCGGGTGCACTCTCGGGAATCGCTTCCGAATAGACCAGTAGATCGACCTTCTTCGAGAGCGCGGCTCCGGTTTGATCGTAGAAGACTTCGATACCCAGATTGCCGAGCGCGTCCGTGAGCGGGGTCTGTGCACGATCGCTTCCCGAGACCCGGTGCCCGCGCTTTGCCTGGAGCGATGCGTACGCGCTGAGCCCGATGCCGCCGATGCCGGAGCAGAAAATCCTCACAGGGCTATGGTACCGAAAATCCTTTCTGCGAAGAACCAATTGATAATTGAAAATTGATAATTGAAAATGGTTGCAGACAAGAAGAGTCTGGACTGGCGAAGTAATTACCAATTTTTTATTTTCAATTTTCAATTTCCATGCCCTACCGCAACCTCGAACCCATCTCCAAGCAGCTGACGATCGTCATTGGATTGACTGTGGTGGGATTCATGACGTTCGGGCTCGCGCTCTCGTTCTACAGAAACGTCCTCTTTGAGGAGACATTGCAGAACATCGGCGCACAGAATCAGAAGCTCAAAGAGAACATCGTAGGGAGCCAGCAGGATCTGGAGTACTACCGCTCTGCCCAGTACAAGGACAAGTACGCCAAGGAGAACCTTGGAAAAATCAATCCAGGTGAGAACGTCCTCATCATCAGCCAGAACGATCAAGCTCCCGCACTCACTACGGGCGACGCCCTCTCACCGACTGAGGAGCAACAGGCGGCCTACGAGCAACGCCTCCGTCAAATGCCCACCATTCAGCATTGGAATCTCTACCTCTTCCACCGCGACAAGTTGGAGGAGTTGAGGAGGGGGTTGTGAACGACGACACCCTCGATGAAAGCATCATTATCACAGACCTTTATAGGTTTTCTCATTCTTCCTTGTGATCCGTCGAATCTCCACGTTTTTCGTCATGGGATGCACGGTGAAGATGATGCGATAATTTCCCATTCGCGCACGATACCAACCGTGCATTCCGCTCAATGCTTTCACTCCAGGTATCCTCCGGTGATCACTTTTCAATTGCTCAGAAAAAAGCAAGACGGCCTGACGCTCCCTGGCAGTCAATGACCGAAGAAATTTCTCGAGCTTATCCATGGCGAATCTTTTTCAGGAGACGAATCATGTCATCTGGACTGATGCCTTTTCCATCATTATCACGATCGGCATCGAAAATAATTTCTTCATCCGTTGCGTTCTGGACATGGAATGGTGCGATAACAATGCGATCATCGTGCATCTGCACGAAGTATGTGTCTGTCTGGAATCGGCTGCGCCACTTTTTGGGCAGCGTGATTTGTCCTCGCTCCGTGCTCTTGAGAACTTTTGTCGTCATAGATCGAAAGTAAGTAAATACGAGAATAAGTATATAGTATTTATTATTCGCTTACAATAATTCAATAGTATAATGGCTTTCAGACCTCCTTTTGGGGATTGACTAATATTAAATATTGTATAATGTAGCATTCATGGACAACCAAAAATTGCAGCTAGAGGGGGATATTGACGAAAGTATGCGAGCGCATGTATTGCTCCTAGGAGATATTGGTTCAGGTATAGACCCTTCCATCCTTGCTCGATTTCCTAGTATCGCAAGCCTCCTCAGCGGTGGACAAGGACGCGAGAATCTAAACTTCACGACACTCGTGGAGGAACTCAAGACGCTTGACCAAGATATCCAGAGGCACAAAAAGAGTGCAGAGTATGGAAAGCATTTCCATCGCGTCAAAGGGAGCGCTCGTAGAGCTATCCATCGACTTCAACTGCATAATCTGGCATACGTTGTGAGTGATCTTGCACTGGCATTTGAACAAGACCATCGGCATTCAGACCTTCTTGAACGAAGGAGTGATGCTGGAAGGATGTACCACAATACAAAGAGTATCATACAAGCGTATGCGCATATAAGTGAACTGCACCGTCTCTTGGCAGGTTGGCAGAATGTTTACTATCTCCATCGCCGCTTGTTTTGGACATCGTGTCTTTCCATGAAAGCAAAGATGCATGCTCTTTTCACGAACACCAGTAGATACATAGAGGCTTATGGTTTCGAGAGTACTGGACAACCTGTCGATGTCGTGGATGTGCGATATCAAACTACCCAACCTGATCCATCGAACAAGTCATGGAACAAAGTAGAAAATATTGATATATCGTTTTGCGAAGGCGCAGAGACAGCTGTGAGAACAGGGATTGAAATCATTGCACATAAGTCGGAGAGAGACATTGACCGGCTTTTCAGAAATTTTTGAGCAATTCCTTCCAGCATCAAATCAAAGAAAACGATAGGACAGAGCCGAATGGTTGCGGGGGGAGGATTTGAACCTCCGACCTCGAGGTTATGAGCCTCGCGAGCTACCGGGCTGCTCCACCCCGCGTCGATGTGCGCATTCTGAAGCAGAACCTTTGATCTTGCAAGGAAAGCGAAGACGTATACAAAACACATACCTCGGGAAAGATTGGACGATCCACGCCTCCGTCAACGGCACCGTCGCCTTTGCAAAGAAGCGCATGTTGAAATTCGATGGAGCCAGAGAGCGCTGTACGATTGTACGCGTGGAGGCAGTTCGTTCGTAATTCGCAACTCGCCCTTCCCAATTTGCACTTCCCATCAGGGGATGGCAGTTTTCTTTGATGCCCGATAGAATCCCCCCATGTCCGACCTCGGTCCCGAGTCATTCATCCCCGGCGAGGGCGCCTCGGGTGCGCCGGAGCAATTGAGTGAAGAGGCTAAGCAACGCTTCGCGGCGGCTGCGGCAGCGATGATCGCGATCCAGCGGGAAGAGAAGAGGAGCAAGAAGCGCGACACGCGAGTTGCCCGCACGATCATCCAGTTCCTCAATGACGATCGGTACACGCATCTCTTCGTTCTCATTTCGCGCCTGGTGGCCCGCGACTGTCCCTCGATCTTCATCCTCGCGATACTCTCGCTCATCAACGACGAATGTCTGCATCTCGTCAAAGAGTATCTCCAGGAAAGCGCGCACCAGGATGCTCATGAACTCGTCGTGCTAAACAAGGACATGAATCTGGTACAAGGCGGGAAGCTCGACGCGCGTTCATCGGCCGAGCTTATCGAATGGATCACGCGCATGCAGATGGTCCTCTCACTGGAGACCGTTCCCATCCTCACGAAACTCCTCGTGGACGAACACAACATCGACGGCACCGTCCTCCAGCTCACGACCTTCGTCCTCCAGGAATTCTTCCGGCTCGAGAAAGGCGGCGGGAAGGAAATCCCGTTCCAAGCGCTCCATGCGCTCACGGCGAGCATTCTCCAAACTGTCTTCGAGCCATTCATTCACCTGGTGGAGAAGAAGCTGTTGGAGAAGCCGGAGGAGGGGGCAGAGGAAATAGAATAGAATTGTTTTTGTTTGTGTTTCCTCTATCCCCCAGCCCCTTTCTCCGGTGGAGAAAGGGGTGACTTCCATCATTGGTGGCATTCTCCCCTCCTCCACCGGAGGAGGGGTCGGGGGTGGAGGAAACATTACAAAACAAA
>JACQCJ010000036.1 GCA_016201685.1 Candidatus Peregrinibacteria bacterium
CGGTGCGGCGCCGAAAGGATAGTCGTCCTTGAGCATCCGGATGATCCGCTCCATGCCCATGCGGTCGCCGCAGAACTGGAAGACGTTGTAAGGCGTCAGGGGAAGGTTCGTGGCGATGACGGAGTGGGCGTGCGCATCGAGCGTGAAGAGCGTCTGTTCTTCCAGCTCCTCCGGAGGGAGTCGGCGGCGCAGGATGACGAACCTCTCTTCCCCCGCCCATCCATGAGGCTTGCAGGAGAAGGCGGAGGTCGAGAACTTGCGTGAGATGCGCTGGTACGATTTCCCTTGCGCGGCGGCCTTCACCGGAGCCGTCATCTTCGCGACGATTGCGAACTCCATCTGCTCACGCACCTTCCTCACGAGACTGCCATCGTAGAAGCCGGAGTCTGCCCGGAGCCGGAGATCGCGCCGGTGAGGCAACAGACAGCGAGCGCGCTCGATGAGCGCGTCCGCTCCTTCCGCCGCGTGTGCGTTGCCGTGGCGGAGCAAACCTGCAAGGCAGTCTCCGCGGTGTCCTTCGGTGACAATCAGGGGATGGCAGGATTTCCCGCCGCGATGGTTGGGGTTGCAGCCCTTCACCGCACCTTCCTGCTTTCCGCAGAGCGCGCAGGCGGTGGAGTCGCAATCGATCCAGAAGCTCGAAGGTGTCGTCGGCAGACAGAGGAAGCGCGCACGCAATTGATCGTGTGCAGAGCGGAGTTGCGGCAAGAGTTCCGGTGCGGCACGCACAAGAAACCGGCGGAACGTTTGTGGATCGGGGAACGTTGGCAGACCGGTGATGCACCCAAACACTCCGTTCGTTTTCAGGAGCGCAGACACCTCGATTTTCTCCAGTCCGAGAATCATCGGATACATCAATGCCAGCGGCATCTCCGAGAGCGTGTAATGATTGTTGCGTTGCGGATAGTCGATTTTCCGCATCGGGAAGGCACGAAGGCATAGTCGCTGAAAAAAGGAATGCACCAGGTAGATGCCTCCGAAGCGTGTGAGGCTTGCCGCTGCGAAATTCGTGCGAAGTTGTCGAGCTCCTTGTCGCATACTTGAGGCTAACCGAAAGTTAGCCTCAGTGTCGAATTTTGCAAAGCGCTTCGCACAGCCAAAAAACTGGCTAAATTGCCAGAGAATGACTATGCTTCACGCCGGATTGAAGTTCATATACCCCTTCGCTTTCATTTTCTCAATTTTCTCTCCACATCCGTTGTTCTCCATTTTCCTCAAGAAGACGTATGAAAGCTACGGAGGCATGCTTTGGAGAGTTTGCTGATTGTCCAGATTTTGTGGGATTACTTAGTGAACGTGAATGAATGCAAGATGAGGAGCACTTGCTGCTCGAGCGTGCTGCCCACCGAGATCGGCGTGAGAGCGGTGACGGTGTAGCCCGTGTTCTGCGAGACGGCGCTCAACTGGTAGAAGCGGCGCGCGGGTTCATCGGTGACCGGTTGTGCGGTGAAGATGTGCAGCTGGAGATCCTGGCCGTCCACTTTGGCATTGCGCGAGTCGATGAGCTTGTAACCGGGGAGCGCCGCGACGGAGCGGATGCTCGCCTCGCTGTACGTGGCAGACTGCACCTGTTGCTGGAGTATCTCGCTCGTGATGGTCACGGTGGGAAACTGTCCCGAAACGGGCTTGTCCGCCTGGAACGCCACGACGGTATCCTCCGGCGTTCCCCGCGCGGTGAGCGTCTGGCGATCCACGACTCTCCAGCCGTCGGGGAGGCACACGCCGACCGAGCCGTTCCAGTACTGCTGCGTGCACGTGACGGCCGTGCTGCTCGCGGTGCGGCTGCTGCAGGAGAGGAGGAGAAATGAGATCCCGAGGAGAGTGATGAATCGTCGCATGCGTTGCATTCTACTCACGAGAACCTCACAGACGAAGAGAAGCTTCCCGAAGCCAAAGAAAAGAAGTAGACAAAGAAGAAGATGAATGTCTGAATTGCTCTTCACGATTGAGGAAATCCTTGTTTCTTGATAGAATAGAAGGATTTTATGGACAAACATCCAAAACGCCTCGCGCTGTTGACGCTCCTGATGCTCATGCCGTTTTCCGCGATCGCCGCGGGAACGGTGCAGGTGGGAAACATGCTCGCGGGACTCGGGGGAGATGCCGTCGTCACAGGGATGGCTCCCAAGACCTCGCTCCACCTCCTCGTGCGAACGCCGGGAGATCAGACGATTCCTTCGAACTTCACGACGGAAGCAAACGGCGCGGCACAAGTGCACATCGGCGGAAACAGCGTGCTGCGCGCGGGAAGGTACGATGTCTCGATCGTGAATGATGCGCTGCAAGAAGTGACGCGGGCGACCTTCAACGTCCTTCCCGACAGAGTGGATGCAAATACATCCCAGATCACGATTGATCGGTCGCGCATCGGGGCGGACGGCCGCAGTGAAGCAACGGCGACCGTGACGCTGCGGGACCGATTCGGAAACGTCGTTCCCGGGAGACCCGTGGAACTCATCAGCAGCCTCGCAGGCGCCCGCATCCAACCGATGGGCGCCGAGACGGACGCGCAGGGACGCGCATCCTTCGGCCTCAGCAGCCAGCAACCGGGCACGATCGTGCTGCGCGCGCTCGATCTCCTCAGCGATACGCAGCTCGCGACGACATCAACGCTCACGGCGGGGAACGGTTTCGCAGCGATGGGAGCGGATACGCTTCCGTACAATGTCGAGGGCATGAACGCGGCACCGACGCAGAATCCGTACGTTACCGCACCCGGGTATGCTCCAAATGCGACGGCGTACGGCGCTCCGAGCACGGTTTTCCCCTCCTACCCTCAGAGTCCCTTCGCGGCGGACGTGCTCACGGGCGGCAACGGTGGAACTCCGGGCACCGGCATCGTCGACCACTTCGTGCTGCAGGTGAGTCCTCAAACACTCAAGACGGGAGAGGTGGCCAACGTGACCGTCACCGCCATCAACGGCGCGGGCCAGACGGGCGACTCCTACACCGGGACCGTCAACATTTTCTCACCCACCGATCCCAATGCGACGGTGCCCGGCCTCACCGGCACCAAGGGCATGGGCATCTTCACGTTCACTCCCAAGAATCTGGGCGTGAAGTTCCTGCCGCTCTCGATCGCGTTCAGCGAGCCGGGCCAGCAAACACTGCGCGTGGAAGACCGCACCGATCCCCGGCACGTGATCAGCGGGGAAGTGACGGTGACCGTCAGCGGCCAGACGATCATCGATGAGCAGCACCGCATCGAAGTGCTCTTCCCCACCGAGAACGGCAGCGTGAACAGTGGCGAGTTCGCTGCGACGGGCATCGGCCCGCGCTACGCGAACCTCCAGGTGCGCGTCGTCGGAGGTACGCAGGACGTTTTCGACGGCACCTCGGATAAAGACGGTCACTTCTCCATCCCCGTGAAACTCCGGTCGGATGTGCAGAGCGGCATGCTCCGCGTCCAGGATGAAGCGGGAAAGTACCAGTCCCGCGACGTTGATTTCACGTTCGATATCACCCCGCCGCACCTGGATGCGATCACCTTCACTCCGCCGACGCTCACGGAAGGAGAAACCGGTCTGCTCACCGTGCTCACGGAATCGAAGGCGGACGTCCACATGAAGTTCCAGAATCAGGATTTCGGTCTCGTGGAGAGCGTGCAGACGCCTGGTACCTTCCAGGTGTCGTTCACGGCGCCCGCCGTCGGGGATCAGCGGCAGCTCGACCTCCAACCCGACATCATCGCCAAGGATGCCGCGGGCAATGTCACGGATGTCCGCGCCCCGCTCACGATCGTGAAAAAGGGACTCACGAAAGTGGAGAACGTCACGGCGATCCCGCGCGCCAATGCCGTCGAGCTGCACTGGAACAGCGTGCCGGAGGCGACCGCGTACCGCGTGTACGCCGGGGTGGATCAAGCGAACCTCTCGATGATCGAGACCAAGACCGCCCTCACCGGAGCGATCGTGAGCGGACTCCAGGCCGGGACCACGTACCAATTCGCCGTCACGGCGGTGCAGGGGGATCGGGAGAGCGAGCAGAAGAGCGACTTCGTCTCCGCCACCGTGCTCGGTCTCAAGCTCAGCGTGACGGAGCAGGACGGCGCGCTGCAGCTCGACTGGGTCCTGCCGGACGCCACCCCTCTCACGGCGTTCCAGTTGGAAGTGGGCACGGAACCCGACCAGTACACCGAGAAATATCTCCTCAACGGATCGATCCAGAGCTACACGTTGCACGATCTCCTGAACAACGGCGTCATCTATTTCGTCCGCCTGACCCCGATCACGATGCAGGGAGACGTCCGCAGCGATCTGGCGGCGACGGGA